>VBPK01000140.1 GCA_005877225.1 Nitrososphaerota archaeon | reverse complement strand
GCGGCCGATACGCGCTCGTCTATCTTTAATAACAGGGGAGGTACGCATCGAAAAGCAGGCAAGAATTGTCGTCGGGAGCCGTTGAAGAGGAGTTGAAGAGCCTCGAGGGGAGGGGAGCCGGCATCCTGCTCAAGGCCCTCGCGCTCAGGTCGATAGACGAGATCCCGAAAATCCAGGAGGATGTGACCAAGAAGACGATAATCATCCTCAAGGTCACCCCGCTCGCGCAGAAGAGCGTCGACGAACTGAAGTCATCCGTCGAGCAGCTCTACGAATTCGCGACCGCAATCGGGGGAGACATCGCGAGGCTGGGCGACGAGCGCGTGGTGATAACCCCCCCCGGCGTAAAGATATGGCGTGGCCTCCAGTAGTGCCGACAAGACGATTCACTAGAAACGTTAAATAAGCAAAGGGATTCCCTCCAGATTACCGTTCAGGTATCTGCGTGGTCTAACTGAAGAGGGGTGTCAATAGGTTGGATAGAAAAGAAATCCCGGGTTCCCTAGTATACCATGGGACCACGACCGTGGGGCTCGTCTGCAGCGACGGTGTCGTCTTCGCCACCGACACGAGAGTCACCTCGGGCGGGTTCATAGCGCACCGAAGGGGGAGGAAGCTTCTGCAGATAGACGAGAACATAGCGATGACAATCTCCGGGGTAGTCGCCGATGCCCAGAGCATCGTTGACACCTTGAAGTACTACACCAGCGCCTACAGAATCGAGAAGACGCGCGAGATGCCCGTGAAGTCGGCCGCGCGCCTCGTCTCGAACGTCCTATTCGCATCCAGACTCTACCCCTACATCGCCGACGTTCTCGTCGGTGGGGTGGACAAGTCGGGTGGCTCGATGTACAACATCGATTTCTTCGGGTCGGTGAGTCAGGAGCACGTCGTCGCGACTGGTAGCGGCTCTCCCGTGGCCTACGGAATCTTGGAAGCGGAGTTCAAGGAGGGGATGGCCACCTCGAGGGGATACCCCCTAGCCGCGAAGGCGATACTCGGGGCGATGAGGCGGAACGTTGCGACAGGTGACCACTTCGACGTCGCCGTCATCGACAAGGGCGGGTACAGGGAGGTCACGGAGCAGGAGAAGGAGAAGCTCCTGGCTCAGTTTTCGGGTCACAATTAGAGTTTGGCACAGAAGGCAAATCAGGTCAACCTGATGAGCACGATCCTGAACAACATCCCAGCGGAGGCTCAGATCACGAGGATAGAGTACGAAGGGCCCAGGATCGCTCTCTACACCAAGAATCCCAACTACCTGCAGAAGAACAACTACATCATCTCGGAGATCGTTAACTCCCTCAAGAAGCGTGTGGTAACAAGGACGGAGAAGTCGATAAGGAAACCAGAGGACGAGGCGAGGGCGATACTCGACAGGCTTTTCCCTCAAGAGGCGGCGGTGGCGAGCTACTTCTTCGACGACGCCCTCGGCGAGGTTACCGCGGAGGTGGGGAACCCGAAGGTCCTATCGCAGGAGGGGGGGTTCGACCTCGGGAACGCAATGGAGCAGACTGGATGGAAGATAAAGGTGAGGAAGGCGCCCCACCTGACATCGACGGCTATCCAGAATGTGAACTTCGCCCTGAAGTCGGGGAACGCGGTGAGGGAGCTATTTCTGAGGGACCTTGGTGAGTCCATCTTCCGCCCACGCCTCACCTCTTCTGAGCAGGTCACGATCAAGACTCTCGGCGCTTTTCAGGAGGTGGGGAGGTCTTGCCTCCTAATGGAGACATCTGAGAGCAAGGTCCTGCTCGACTGCGGAATCCATCCCGGTGCCCGGAACAACTGGGATGCGTACCCCCGCCTGGACTGGGCCGACGTGGGGCTCGAGGAGATTGACGGAGTCATAATCAGCCACTCGCACCTGGACCATATGGGCTTCCTCCCCGCGCTCTACAAGTTCGGCTACGACGGGCCGGTCTACTGCAGCGAGCCGACCCTTCCCCTGATGACTCTCCTGCAGAATGACTTCGTCAAGATCGCGAACATAGAGGGGGGGAGGGTAATCTACGACCAGAAGGACATCAGGGACGTGATTCAGCACGCCATCACTCTGCCGTACGGGATGGTGACTGACATCTCGCCGGACATCAAGCTCGTCCTCAACAACGCCGGGCACATACTCGGCTCCTCGACGGTCCACCTCCACATCGGGGAGGGGGCGCACAACGTCGTCTACAGCGGAGACTACAAGTACGGCAGGACTCTGCTCCTCGACTCGGCCACCTGGAACTATCCCAGGGTCGAGACACTAATCACGGAGAGCACCTACGGAGCGAAGGAGGACATCATGCCTCTGAGGGAGGAGGTAGAGATGAACTTCGTGAACGCGATAAACGGGACCCTCAAGGATGGGGGGAAGGTGCTCATCCCGATCCCGGCGGTTGGAAGGGCACAGGAGATACTCCTCGTCATCGACAGGTACATGAAGAACAAGGCTCTCGTCGAGACTCCGGTCTTCATAGAGGGGATGATTTCTGAGGCGACCGCGATTCACGTCTCTTACGCCGACTACCTCTCGAGAGAGCTGAGGACGATGATGCTCGACGAGGGGACGAATCCCTTCCTCTCAGAGTACTTCACCGCGATCGAGCACCCCTCGAACAGGGAGGAGGCGCTGAGGGAGGACCCCGCCATAATCATGGCCACATCAGGGATGCTCGAGGGGGGTCCTGTCCTGGAGTACTTTGGGAGTATAGCCCCGAACGAGAAGAACAAGATGCTCTTCGTCTCTTACCAGGTGCAGGGGACGCTCGGGAGGAGGGTCCTGGACGGGTCGAGTCAGGCGAGCCTGATGGGTGAGAATGGGAAGATCAAGATCGTCGACGTCAGGTGCAAGGTCCAGAGGGTTGAGGGGTTCAGTGGGCACAGCGACTACAACCAGATAATTCGGTTCATCGGGAAGCTCAGGCCGAAGATTCAGCAGGTCATCGTCAACCACGGAGAGAAGAGGAAGGTCGAGAACCTCGCTTATGCGATACAGCGGATTTACAGGGTGCCCGCGATTCACCCCGCCGTGCAAGAAGCGATACGTCTATACTAGACTTATATCGTCAGCCCCGTAGAAAACTTCGTGAGCGATTCGGCGCACCTCATGGAGTTTCCTACGAGGATTCTTATCGGGCGAGGCGTGCTGGCGAAGCTGGGCGATTTCATCGAGGAGGGTGGGACCAAAAAAAGGAAGGCAGTCGTCGCGGCGGGCACGAAGGTCCACGAGAAGGTCAGCGAAGTCGTAAGCTCGTCTCTGAACGGGTCGGTGGAGTGGGTGAAGGTGACCGCGGCCGACATCCAGAATGTCGAGAGGGTGATGACGGCGGCGAGGGGTGCCTCCTGCATAATTGGGCTCGGTGGTGGCAAGAGCGTCGACGTAGGAAAGCTCGCGGCCTTCAGGAGCGCCCTCCCGTTCTTCAGCGTCCCGACGAGCGCCTCCCACGACGGAATCTCTAGTCCCTTCGCCTCGATAAAGGGGCTCGACAGGCCCTACTCGGTGAAGGCGAAGCCTCCCGTCGGGATCCTCGCCGACGTCCGCGTCATAGCCTCCGCCCCCCGCAGGCTGCTCTCTTCCGGCTGCGGAGACCTAGTCTCCAAGATGACCGCTGTGAGGGACTGGCAACTCGCCCACGATGTGAAGGGAGAGTACTACGGTGGGTATGCGGCGAGCCTGGCTCTGATGAGTGCCTCGGTCGTCCTTGAGGGCTCGAAGAAGATAGGCGAGTTTGGGATGGATAGTGTCAGAGACATCGTTGAGGCGCTGATAAGCGCCGGGGTGGCGGCGGGGATAGCGGGTTCCAGCAGGCCCTGCAGCGGCGCCGAGCATCTCTTCAGTCACTACCTCGACCTCCTGGCTCCTGGCGTGGGGTTGCACGGCGAGAAGTGCGGGATCGGGACGATAATGATGTCGAAGCTACACGGGCTTGACTGGGAGGGAGTCAGGTCCGCCCTCGAGCACGTAAAGGCTCCCACGACCGCTTCGGAGATGGACCTGAAGGAGGAGCAGGTCGTCGAGGCCCTAGTTAAGGCGAGTTCCATAAGACCTGAACGCTACACGATTCTCTCGCGGAACAAGCTGAACAGAGAGAAGGCGCTTCGCCTGGCAAAGTCGACAGGCGTCTTCTAACTCGGCAGGGTTGCGGCCTGCTCAGGAGCCTCTCTCCCGGGAGCCTCCGCCTCCTCCGCCTTGACCTTCCTCGCGAAAGTCTCCCTGAAGGTGACGTTCTCGATCCCCTTCAAGAAGCGAAAGATGTCGCTTGAGATTCCTCTCTTTATGATCTGGAGCCCCTCCAGAAGGAATAGTTCTTCGGGTACCTCGATCGAAAGTGCTCCTCCCCCCTCCACACTGAACTTCACCTTCTCACCCTCGGTCACAAACCTGCGTTCGATGAGGGCGCGTATCTTCTCATCGTCCGTCTCGAGCTTCTTGACGACCTCGAGTTCGTAAATCAGTGTCTTTCCCGCCAGCCGGTGGTTGAAGTCAACCTGGGCCCTTCCCGAACCGATGAATCGTACCGTGCCGACCCTGTTCTCCACGTCAACGGTGTCCCCCACCGTCAGCTCGGAGGCTCTCTCTCCGAACTTCCTTAGCGGCACCATCCTCAGCTTTGTTGGGTCTCTCTCGCCAAACGCCTTCGCGGGGGGGAGTTCGATCGCCCTCTTCTCACCCGTCTCCATCTTCTTTATCTCCTCGTCGAGCCCCGCCAGGACCCATCCCTCGCCCACCGCGACGAGTCTCGGTCCGTACCTCCTCTCGGAGTCGACAATCCCGAACTTCTTCGCCTCCCCCTCGCTCGTCGTCTCTATCACCTCGCCCGTGTCTTTCACCTTAGCCGTGTAGTTGGTGAGGAGGAGGTCGCCCTTGGAGAAGGTCATCAGGACGAGGGCACGTAGTTCTATCACACTTAAGGCTTCGTTCTTCTTAAGCAGGAATCTCGGGGCTCGTGACCTTCCTTCCTTCCTTCCTTCCGCCCTCTGGGGCCCTGTCGTTCACGTTTGATCTCCGCGCGCCTGATCCGGTGTCGCGAGGAGAAGAGGGCGGCCGGCCGCCCTGCTATCTTGCCACGCCGTGAATACTCTTCAGCGTCTTCTCGACCGCCCCGATGGTGGCATCGACGGACTCCCCGGACACCAACCCCATGCAACCCACCCTGAACATCTTCCCCTTGAAGGGACCAAACCCCCCCGCCACGAGGATACCGAACTCTTCGCTGAGCTTCTTCCTGAAGGTAGCGTCGTCGACGCCGGCGGGATATCGCACCGCCACGACGGTCCTCGACCTCACCTCTGTCGCCGCAAAGAACTTGAGCCCAAGCTTCCCCAGACCGGCGTAGAGAGCGGCAGAGTTTACTTCGTGCCTCTTAACTCGATTCGCTAGCCCCTCCTCGAGCAGCTCATCCAGCGCCTCGTCGAGGGCGTAGAAGATCGGAAGGGCGGGCGTGAAGGGTGTCTCACCCCTGCTGCCGTAATCCGAGTACCTCGCGATGTCGAAGTAGCGTGTGGCCGGAGGAGATTTCTTCAGGTACTTCAGGAGACGTTCGCTCACGGAAACGAGAGCCATCCCCGGCGGTGCCGCGATGCACTTCTGGCTCGCCGTCGCGCAGAGGTCGACCCCCCATCCGTCGACAGGGATCGAGTAGCCGCCCAGGCTTGATATCGCATCGACGACCACGAACGCGTCGTGCGCCTTTGCCAGCCTGCACGCCTCCTCGACGTACTGAACGGCGGTCCCCGTGCTCGTCTCGTTGTGGACGAGGAAGAGAGCCTTGAACTCCCGAGGCCCCTCGATCGCCCTCCCGAGTTGTGCGAGGGTCGGGGTGGTGCCGTAATCCGCCTTCACCCTCACCGCCCTGCCGCCGGCCAGCTCAACCGTCTCCGCCAACCTTTCGCTGAACTCTCCAAAGACGGGAACGATCGCGGTGTCTCCTTTTCTGATGATGTTCCAGACGGCCGCCTCGACACCCCCTGTCCCCGACGATGAAAAGAGTACTACCTCTCCCCCTGTCTGGAAGAGGCTCTTCGCCTTCTCTCTCAATCCGAGAAATAGCTTCCCGAACTCGGGTCCCCTGTGGTTGATGATGGGCCTCGTCATCGCCTTCATGACTCTCTCAGAGACGTTCGTCGGCCCCGGGAGCATGATCAGCTTCTGTTTCTCGAGGCTCATTCTTATTCACCTGGGAGGTCCTTCTTCAAAAGCTCTCTCACCCTATCGACTCCCCCGAATTCCTTCACCTTCTTTGCGACGTCCGAAGGCACCAACCTCTCCCAATCCCGCCGCTCCAATATTCTCGTCCTGACGTTCGTGGCCGAGTACTCCCCCCTCTTTAAATAGGGGACGGGCTTCACATCGAGTCCCTCCTCCTCGAAGAGTCTGAAAGTTAGGGAGTCGTTCGTGAAGGCAACGTCAAACCTCGGGACCATCGACTTCACGGTCGAGACCCAGACAGAGTGTGAGTCGGCGTCGGAGATTGGTATCGCCATCCATCTCGCTCCGTCGACGCTGTCGTTGTCTAGGGCGCCCTTGATCATCTCGATTCTCTCGCCAGCTGTGAAAGGGTTGTCTCGCTCGTGGCTCCTCTGCGCGCTCCCCACGACGATGTAGAGGTAGTCGACCTGTTTCAACGCATACTTCACCGCGGCAAGATGCCCATAGTGGAATGGCTGGAATCTTCCCACAAGGAGGCCGACGCGCAAATTTCCCTTGATTCTTCGCGGCTCCCGCGGGATATTTAAGAGTAGGTCGGGAAAATCGACGGATTGATTTTTCTTCGACCCTTCGACAGGCGTCGCGATGGAGCTACTCGAGATTGACGGCTCGTACGGCGAGGGCGGCGGGCAGATTCTCAGGACTGCCGTAGCGTTTTCGATCATCCTGGGCCGGCCAGTGCGCGTCATCAAGGTGAGGGCGGGAAGGAACAACCCCGGGCTCCGCCCGCAGCACGCTTCTGTCCTCAAGATCCTTCGCGAGGTCTGCGGAGGCAGGCTTGAGGGCGGAGAGGTCGGGTCTACCGCAATCACTTTCTATCCCGGGGTCGTCGAGGCATCGTCGATGAAGGTCGACATGGGGACCGCGGCCAGCATCACCCTAGTTCTTCAGGCGGTCGTCCCCGCGGCGTCTCTTTCGGGGTCGAGCCTAGACCTCGAGCTTCTGGGGGGAACGGACGTGCCGTGGAGTCCCACATTCGATTACTTTGCGAACGTCGTCCTCCCCGCTCTGAAGTTGATTGGGGTGAGATGCCGCGCGGAAGCCTCGAAGCGCGGTTATTACCCAAACGGAGGAGGGGCGGTCAAGGCCTCGGTCGAGCCCTGCGAGGAGGTCGCACCCCTCAGACTCGCGGAGAGGAGGTCAAACCCTCCGGCTTCCGTCGTCGTCGTGAGCAGGTGCGGGAGACTCCCCGCTCAGGTCGCAGAGAGGCAGTCGCATGCCGCCAAGTCGTACCTTCGGGGTCAAGGGATCGATGTCGAGAGCGCCACCGCCTCCCAAGTTCTCTCCGACTCTCCTGGCTCCTCCGTACTGATCTCGACGACCCGCGCGGACTGCTTCCTGGGTTCCGACTCGATCGGGGCCCTTGGGAAGAGCGCTGAAAGCGTGGGTCGTGAAGCCGCGAAAGAATTCGCCGCCGCATACCAGAGTGGAGCGTGTGTCGACGTCCATCTCTCCGACACCATCGCCCCCTTCCTCTCTCTTGCGGCGACGGATTCGATGATCCTTCTTCCGCACGTATCGGAGCACTTGAAGACGAGCCTTCACGTCGCGAGCCTCTTCACCGGATGTTCGTACGATTTCGCTTCTCAGGGTAAGGCCTGGGCTGCCTCGATAAGGCCCGCCAAGCACAAGCTCTAATAAGGCGTCTAGAGGGCGCGCCTACAGGCTCTGATCTTTCCATGGAAGCTTACATCCCGGGAGCGACAGCGGTAGGGATCGCCTACAAGGACGGAGTAATTCTAGGCGCCGAGAGGAGAATAACTCTTGGAAACTACGTCATCAGCAAGGCTGGGAAGAAGGTCTTCAAGGTCACCGAGAATGTCGGCGTCGTCTGCGCCGGGATGATAGCCGATATGCAGAACCTCGTCAGGGAGGTTTCAACCTACGCGAAGCTGAAGGAGCTCGAGTCGAGGCGATTCCTGAAGCCGAACTCCGTCGCGAAGCTCATGTCTGTGCTCATGTTCGAGAGGAGGTACGCCCCTCTGCTCACGCAGGTGATCCTGGGTGGAGTCGGCAACAAGCCCCTCGTTTACGTCCTGGACCCCCTCGGAAGTGTAATCTCCGACGAATACGCCGCAATAGGGACGGGCGCGGAGATGGCGATCGCCGTCGTCGAGGCGGCCTACTCTCCCTCCATCACGCACAAAGAGGCAAGGGAGGTTCTTGTCTCCTCGATAAAGGCGGCCATTCAGAGGGACGCGATGAGCGGGAACGGGCTGGACCTTCTGAGCGTTGACGCCTCGGGCATCAAGGAAGAAGCGATCAACCTGTAGAGGGTGACTTGGCGTGTGGACGTACGGGAAGGTGAAAGTCCACTGGCTAGGACACGACTCGTTCGTCCTGGAGGGATCCAGAACTGTCGTCATCATCGACCCTTTTCAGGCGAAGGGGAACTTCAAGGCGGACATCCTGCTCCTCTCGCACGAGCACTACGACCACATGAATCCTGACGACATCCGGCGTTTCACGACCCCTTCAACGAAGGTGGTGGCGCCGAGAATCTGCGAATCGGGCCTCTCAGAGTTTGGGTTGGAGAAGAAGTTCGTCTCACCGAACTCCCGGGTCGAGCTGCAAGGAGTCGTAATCGAGACTCTCCCGGCGTACAACGTGAACAAGTTCAGGTCCCCCGGGCAGGTTTTTCACCCGAAACAGGATGGGAGGGTGGGTTATCTCGTTACGCTGGAGGGAGTCAAGTTCTACCACGCGGGCGACTCCGATGCAATCCCGGAGATGAAGTCTCTTAGCGTCGACGTCGCCTTCCTCCCTGTCTCTGGAACCTACGTCATGACGCCTGAGGAAGCGGCCGAGGCGGCGAAGGCGATGAAGACAAAGGTGGCGGTCCCTATGCACTACGGGAAGATCGTCGGGGGAAGGGCGGACGCGGAGAGGTTCAAGACTCTCGTGGGCGGGTCGACAAGGGTGGAGATTCTGGAGCAGGAGTAACCATGCTACTCGGGAACGCTCTCCGACTTCAACTTCCCCCTCTCTAGCGTGACGAAGAGAAACCTGTTGTCAGCGAAGACGAGGGTCAGCTCGTCTTCTTTCTCTGTGACGGTTAGCAGAGCCTTCCCGAGGATTCCGTCAAACTTTGCCATCGGCCGAACCTCCCCCGCGTCTTGATTCATTCTATTTCTGCTTTTCAGGGTCCATGTAGTTGGTCAGGTCGAGAGACTTCCTGACCGCGAACCTCTCGACAGAAACGCCCGTCGCTGTCCTTATCATTCCTCGTATGACCTCGTCGATGCTCTTCCCCCTCGTCTGATTCTTCATCTGCTTCAAGACACGGTGCGTGTCGTCATGCACCTTCACGCTCTTCACCAATCTCACACCCTCCGTTGCGCGTGGGCAACCCTTCTGTGCTCAGTTCTAACGCAGAGGTTCTGCACGACCGCCATCCCCGCCCTCCTCGCCGCTTCGGCGGCAGCGGGGTTCTCGATCCCGAGCTGCATCCAGATCATCTTCGGATTGGCCCCATCTGCCTTTCGCAGCTGTATCGCCTGTTCGACGATCGGGGGAACCTGCTCGGAGGGCCTGAAGACGTCGACGACCTCGATTCGCCTGGCCTCCTCCGCCGGAATCTCGAGCAGGCTCGGATACGCCCTCTCGCCCAGTATCTCAGAGGCTGTGGGGTTCACGGGAATTATCCTGTAGCCTTGTTCCTTCAGGTACTGTGAAACACTGAAGCTCTCCTTACTCGGGTCCTTGGAAAGCCCAACTACCGCAATCGTCCTGCTTCCGAGCAGTAACTCGACCTCTCTCGACGTCGCCATACCTTCCCGCCTTTTTCCCTTCTATTAATTCATGAATGAGAGAATCGGTCTGACTCGGTATCGTCGCGAGTTCATCATCTGCCCCTTGGAGCTTGTATGGGCTCTGACTGGGACGGCGTTCACCTCATCGTCGGTCTCGACTCCTCACTCGTTCCTTTTAGGTTTTTATCGAGCCAGGGAAGAGCCGGTCATAGGGTTCCGAGTGGACGACCTCGCCCGACGTGCCTGACCTCTCTCTCGGTTGGTTGTGTTCGATGATTCTACCCGGGCACCGATCTTGAC
The DNA here is from genome assembly GCA_005877225.1 of Nitrososphaerota archaeon. Lineage (GTDB taxonomy): Archaea > Thermoproteota > Nitrososphaeria > Nitrososphaerales > Gagatemarchaeaceae > TA-13. Next base: position 11,415 of record VBPK01000140.1, on the reverse strand, counting down.
GAAGGGTAGCTCTCGCGGCAGCCGCTTCCCAACTCCCTCGCCCGCAACTCGTGATGCTCAAGGGTCTCACCGGGTTCTACGAGGGAGAAGCCGAATTCAGTGAGTGACTCGAAAGCGTTATGAACAGACCGTCCTCCCGCAGCCCTTGACTACTCGTGAGCGATTTTCCGGAGGTGGTCGTGAAGGAGGAGTACGAGGAGATAAGAAGGTGGGCGAAGGATTTCGGGCAGCGGGAAATCGCTCCCATCGCTGAGGAACTTGACAGGACCGACGAGTACCCCCTGGGCCTTGCGAGGAAGATGGGGGAGTACGGACTCTTGGGACTCACGATCCCTGAAGAATATGGAGGTCTAGCGCTGGGGGCCGTCGGCGCCATCATAGTCGCCGAGGAGATCGCCAAGGTGAGTCTTTCTGCCGGGCTGATAATCGGAGTCCAGAACGGGCTCGTGGGAAACGCGATCGCCAAGTTCGGGTCCACGAAGCAGAAGGAGAAGTACCTCCCCCGCCTCGTGAAGGGGGAGATAATCTGCTCCTTCGGGCTCACGGAGGCTGGGGCGGGAAGCGACGCCGCGGGGATTTCTACAAAGGCTGAGAGGGCTGGCGAATGGTACAAGATCAGTGGCTCAAAGCTCTGGATTTCGCAAGGTATGGTCGCCGACCTCATACTCCTCTTCGCGCGGACTGGCTCTCAGGAGGACAGAGCTGCGGGGATAACATCCTTGATCGTCGAGAAGGGGTCGGATGGCTTCACAGTGGGGTCGAAGCTGGAGGTGATGGGCCTGCGGGGGACCGGGACGGCAGAACTCGTCTTCAAGGACTGTAGGGTCCCCGCCTCGAGTGTGCTCGGCACCGAAGGCGACGGCTTCTTGATTGCCATGGCGGTGCTCGACGAGGCCAGAATAGGGGCGGCTGCGGCGGCCGTCGGAATAGCCGAGGCAGCCCTCGACGCTTCGATGGCGTACGCAAAGAAACGGGTCCTCTTCCGCAAGACTTTATCGAAGTTCGAATCGATTCAGTTCCTGATCGCCGACATTGCGACGAAGATTTCTGCGGCCAGGCTTCTGACCTACAGGGCGGCTTACCTCCTGGAGACAGGAAAGCCGTTCCAGCGAGAGGCCGCGATGGCTAAGGTCTTCTCGAGCGAAACTGCCGTCTGGGCCTGCGAGAGGGCGATTCAGATTCACGGAGGATACGGCGTGAGCAAACTCCTTCCCCTCGAGAGGTTCCTCCGCGATGCGAAGACACTTGATATAGTGGAGGGGGCATCAGAGGTTCAGAGATGGATACTCGCGCGGGATCTGCTCGGGCTGTAGGCGAGGGATGAACAGGGTAGCGATTGTTGGGGCAGGCCACTCCAAGTTTGGGAAGAGGAAGGACGTCAACGTGGCAGAGCTCGCCTTCGAGTCAATCAAGCAGGCTGTCACCGACGCGGGGATAGAGAGGAAGGAGATCAAGAACGTCGTCGTCGGGAGCGCAGGGGGCTGGTACGAGGAGGCCCTCCCAGCCGTCATAGTAAACGAGTATGCCGGCCTGCGCTCGGTGGGGACGATGAGAGTCGAGGCCGCCTGCGCGAGCGGGAGCGCCGCTGTGAAGGCAGCGCATGACAGCGTGGCGACCGGGGAGTCTGATGTCGCTCTTGCAGTCGGGGTGGAAAAGATGACGGAAGTGGACACCATGACCTCGGTTGAGCTGATCGGGAGGGCGGGCTCGTACATGTGGGAGTTCGAAAACTACGGGATGACTTTCCCAGCCTACTACGCGCTCTACGCCGTCTCCCACATGAACCGGTTCAACACGACCGAAGAAGACATGGCCAGGGTCGCCGTGAAAGCCCACCACTACGGTTCCCTGAACCCCAACGCCCAGTTCCAGAAAGAGATCACGGTCGAGAAGGTCCTCTCCTCCCAGGTCGTCGCCTGGCCGCTCAAGCTGTACGATGCATGCCCGCTCACCGACGGGTCGGCCGCGGTCGTACTCGCCAACGAAGAGGTAGCGAGGAGACTCACCGATACCCCTGTCTGGATCAAGGGGATCGGTTACTCCTCCGACTCGGCGAACCTCAGCAAGAGAGACGACTACGTCGGTCTAACGGCCTCCGTCGAGGCCGGGAAGAGGGCTTACCAGGCTGCGCCAAACTTGTGAGGGAGGGGCAGACCGAGATCGGCGGAAGAATCCCCGTGAACTTGGACGGGGGGCTGAAGGCGAAGGGACACCCCATAGGTGCGACTGGGGTCTCGATGATGGTGGAGATCACAAAGCAGCTTCGTGGGGAGGGGGGGAGCAGGCAGGCCCCCATCAAGAACGGGATAGGTCTCGTCCACAATGTGGGGGGGACGGGTCACTACGCCTACGTTACTATACTCTCAAGGGGTGCGTAGTGACGCAGGAAGAACAGCCGACCCTTCATTCGAGAAGGTCCCTCACCCTCCGCTTCGACATCCCCATCTCCAGAACCCGTGAGTTCTGGGACGCACTGGGGAAAGGAAGGTTTGTCACAACGAGGTGCTCTGCCTGTGGCAACGAGAGCTTTCCGCCCCAGGCCGACTGCCCGAGATGCATGAGCGACCGATTCGAATGGGTCGACCTAGATAGGGAAGCGAGGCTTGTGACTTACACCTACGTCCAGGTCACCCCCGCCAGCTTCGTGAACGACGACCCCTACATCATAGCGATAGGAGAGTTTGCAAACGGGATCAAGGTCCTCGCGTGGCTGGAGGGGGTCCCTGTCGAAAAAGCGAAGGTGGGGATGAAGCTCACGGTCGAAGCGAGGAGAAGCAGCGAGGGGAATCCTTACTATGTCTTCGTGCCGTCCCTTCCTTCCTAGAACTCCTTCGGGACCTCCCTAATCACTTCGGCTATCCTCACGAACCTGTCCCTGTAGAAGAGGATCTTCGTTATGGACCCCCTGAATCTCAACGAACCCTTCAGGACGGCCGCCTGAAAGTCCAGCTCCCCCCTCGCGACCCTCGTCCACACCTCGTACGGCCCCTCGAACGCGAACTCAGCCTGGAAGTTGGGCTCCACCCTCTGGATCGTGGTCTTTCCGTTCTCGACCGCGACAGAGAAGCCAGCGCTCTGGTCGGTCGTAGCCAGGACAAGGGTCGTCTTCAGGTTTTTCGTGCCGTCCTGCCACTTCGCGTCGGAGTTCAACCTTGTTTCTACTTCCTTGAAATACTCTTCACTGAAGTATTTGGCCAAGCGAGCTCAACCACCCACGGAGGTCGCAGCAAGCCTTTTGAGCTTACCTATCACTCCCGAGACCGCAACGCATCTGAGGGCGTTCCCGTTCCAGACCGTCCCGCTGAGTGAGTCCACGATGTCTCTCGCCCGGGTCTGGTTTGTCAATATGATTACGTGCTGGCCGAGCCAGAGGGTCGCCTTCGATGAGATGGCGTTCTCGCGGGCGAGTCGCTTTACCAGGCTCTCCTTCGTCCGGGAAGTGAATGGCTTCTCCCCTCTGAACAGTATGTACCTTCTCCTCGACTCCCTTATTCGTGTCAGTGAGGATGACGCCCCAGCCTTGCCGCGTAGAAGGTCGCGGGGTCTCCCTTCAGGTATCCCCTGGGCTTGAGCTTGAGGCGGACGGGGTCATTCTCAGCGAGAACCAACCTCCCGGCGAGCAACTCCTGTTTGCTGAACCTCAGGTACAACGCTCCTCCCTCGTCGATGTTCCTCCCCCTATCGCCTAGGATAGCCACTGTCTCCTCACCCGAAAGGAGCGCGACGATTCGTGAGAAGAGGCGAGCCGCGCCCTCCCGCGTAACGCGGTATGTCACGTGCGATATCCTGTTGCCGAAGTGTCCCTCGAGCGCCTCGACCTCGGGTTTCGAAAGCGAAAAAAACGAGCTTACAGCCCCGACCAGCCTCGACTCATCCTCTGTGGCGTGGACGAAGAAGGAAACCTCGACCGACTGAATCTCGTTCCCTGCCATCGGTCCCTGGATTGAGACGCAAGTGATAACTATATGGGTTCATCCTACCCCCCACGTGGCTAAGAAGAGGCAGCTGACGATCGAGGACGTCCTCGGTGATGAGATAAGGCGGGAGATGAACCTCGACACCAAGACCTTCGTCGTCCTCGACGACTGGGATTCAGTGATGCACTCCGTCTACCAGCTCCCGATAGGGTATGCCGGGTACACCGCTAAGGTGGGCGACCTGAAGACGGTGAGAGAGATGGTCGATACCCTCTCCTCCACTGACTTTGACAACGTGAAGAGGAGCGAGAGCAGAAAGAAGCAGCTGAGGCAGTTCACACAGACGATGAGCATGTACTATAACCTCGTCTTCACGAAGAAGGGGAAGAAGGTGGGATACGGCGCCCTGATACACTTCCCCCGATTGAAGCCCGAGCCGGAGAGGAGCGGGGGGATTGTCCTCGCCGCGAGGATCATTGCGGAGGACGGAAAGCATTCCGTCAGATTCGAGAGGGCGAAGTTCGACGACTTTCTTCTCGAGGTCAAGCCGTACATCAACCTTCTCGGCGACCTCTACAGGCAGACGCGGAAGCCGTAGACATGGGAAGGTCCGTAGTCGGGATAGAAAGCACCGCGCACACCTTCTCGGTGGCCGTCGCCTCGATAGGAGGGAAGATACTCTCAGACGTGAGAGAGGTCTACACCCCGCCGGAGGGAAGCGGGATCCATCCATACCTGGCTTCCCTGAGTCACGTGAAGGCAGCCCCGCGCGTCCTCCGGGATGCGCTCCTCACCTCGGGAGTCGCCCAGGGCGACATAGACGCGGTCGCTTATTCCATGGGACCCGGGCTAGGTCCCTGCCTAAGGGTGGGTGCCGTCGTGGCTCGCTCTCTAGCCCTCTCGTTGGCCAAACCTATCGTTCCTGTCAACCATGCGATAGGCCACATAGAACTCGGGTGCCTACTGACAGCAACGGAGGACCCGCTCGTACTTCTCGTCTCAGGGGGGCACAGCATGGTGGTCGCATTTTCGTACGGGCGCTGGCGTGTCTTGGGTGAAACCCTGGACCTCACTCTGGGGCAGCTCCTCGACCAGTTCGGGCGGCATGCCGGTCTCTCTTCGCCATGCGGAATGCAGGTCGAGGGGGCCGCATCGAAGTCAAGCCGCTTCATCCCCCTCCCCTACACGGTCAAGGGGAACGACGTGTCATTCTCCGGAATCCTCACCACGGCGAAGAAGCTACTCGACGGAGGCGAAGGTTTCGAGGACATCTGCTTCTCGATTCAGGAAACCGCCTTCGCGATGATGGTGGAGGTGACCGAGAGGGCGCTCGCGTTCACCGGAAAAAAGGAGGTGATGATAGTGGGGGGTGTCGCGGCGAACAGGAGGCTCGCGAGGATGATGGAGTTGATGACGAGGAGACACTCGGCCAGCTTTCACGTCGTTCCCCTGCGTTTCAGCGGAGACTGCGGCTCGCAGATCGCGTGGACCGGTCATCTCGCGCACTCGAAGGGGGTCACCGCTCCGGTGGAGGAAGCCTTGACGAGGCAATCCTGGAGGCTCGACCAGGTCGACGTCCCCTGGAGGGACTAGGTTGCCGTCGGCGGCGAGCGAGGGAGATATGCGGGTGATCTACAGGGGAGCGGAAGCCGACCTGCTGCGCGGCAGGTGGTGCGGCTCGGATGCCGTCTTCAAGTTCCGACGACCATTCATCTACCGGCTGAAGGTTCTCGATGACGCGATCAGGCGGCAGCGGACGGCCCGCGAAGCGGAGATGATCCACGACGCGAAACGCTCCGGTGCTCGCACACCGCTCCTCTACTTTGTAGACCCCGCAAACGCGCTAATCGTGATGCAGTGGGTGAAGGGTCGAAGGCTGAAGGAGGCGGTCTCCTCCCTTCCCCCAGAGGGGCTGGAGCGTGTCTTCGCCGAGTTGGGGGGTGAGGTGGCGCGTCTTCACGCGTCCGGAATCATGCACGGTGACCTAACAACATCGAACGTTCTCCTCGACAACGACGACGACAAGAGCAACGACAAGGAGCTGACTCTGATCGACTTCGGGTTAGCCATCCGCACCACGAGGCTCGAGGACCGGGCGGTCGACCTGAGGCTCGCGAAGGAGACGCTCACTGGGGCGCATTCGGAGGTGGCTTCGAAGGCATACGCCGCCCTCCTCGAGGGATATGGAGGTGAGGTGGGTCCCGGGGAGGTACGTGACGTGACGAGGCAGGTGGCCGAGATCGAAAGGAGGGGGCGATACGCGAGGGTTGAATGAACGAAAAAATTGAACGGAGCATCAGCTTCGCCACGTCGAACTCCCACAAGTTTCGGGAGGTGGAACTCGTTCTTCGCAGGCTCGGAGTGGGGGTGAGGCGGTTGCGTGGAAAAGGGCTCGAAATACAGTCGGACGACATTGTGGAGGTGGCGAGGTTCGCCTCCGCCGACGCCTCGAAAAAGTATGGACGCCCCCTGATCGTCGAGGATACTGGCCTCTTCATCGACGCCCTGGGCGGATTTCCGGGCCCCTACGCCTCATTCGTCTTCCGGTCGATTGGTTCGGAGGCCATCCTGCGGCTGCTGGGGGGCAAAGGGAAGGAGGAGGAGGAGGAGAGGAGAGCCACCTTCCGGAGCGCCGTCGCCTACTGCGAGCCCGCAGGAGTGCCAATGGTATTCCGCGGTAGCATCGTCGGCGCGATCGCGAAGAGGGCAGCCGGGAGGGGTGGCTTCGGGTTCGACCCGATCTTCATCCCCGCCGGTCACAGGCACACCATGGCTGAGTTGAGCATCGACGAGAAATGCCGCATCTCTCATCGGGCGGAGGCGGTGACGAAGTTTGGCGAGTGGTACGTCCGGCTAGTAGGGAACGTTTATCAGCCGAACCTCAATGACAGCCGACGAGCTGACGGAAGACGGCACGGATTCATTCGCACAGACACGGGAAGTCGCACGTAACCAGGCCCATCGGTAACAAGACACGGACGTGGGTGAAGCAGGGAGCGGAAGAGCTCAAGTCGCTGACGATCAAGCTCGCGAAGGAAGGTTTGACACCAAGTCAGATTGGTACGATGCTCAGGGACGAATACGGCATCCCTCTCGCGAAACCCGTGATGGGAATCTCTATCGGCGAAGTCCTTACTCAGGCAAAGATGGCTCCGAAGGTGCCCGAAGACCTTCAGAACCTAGTCGAGAAGGCGAAGAGGGTCCAGAAGCACCTGGACGCACACAAGAGCGACAGGAAGAACGTACGCTCCTTGGAGTTGATCGAGGCGAAGATATATCGCCTCTCTAAATATTACAAGAGAATAGGCACCCTCCCCAAGGACTTCAAGTACACCGCCATCGTTGCCCAGCTCTCCTGAGCTCTCGGGTGACCATCGAGAATGGCAAACTTCGACGAGCTCCTCAATCGGTACGACGAACTCTCTCGGAATCTCATGAACTCGATGAAGGATGGCAAGAAGTTCGTCGTAGTAACGCACATCGACGCCGACGGCCTCTGTAGCGGCGCGATGACGTTCGTTGCGCTTGCGAGGAGAGGAGCAACCGTCTCTGGGCGTACGGTACCCGACCTTGACCCGAAGACGATCGAAGTCCTGAGAGAAGAGAGATACGACTTCTACATCTTCACCGACCTGGGATCAACGCTTGTCAACGAACTTGCATTGGCGCTTGGCAACAGGTTCCTCGTGCTCGATCACCACGAGCTGCCCGAGGTCAGCGCGAGAAACCCTGCGGTGGTCAACGCGTGGCAGTACGGGTACGACGGTGGTACAGAGGCATGCTCATCCACGATGGCGTACTACTTTGCCCGCGCCCTCGACTATTCAAACAATGACCTCGCCTACCTCTCTGTTGTCGGAGCGCTCGCTGACCGACAAGACGTGGGGGAGGGGCGCTCCCTAACCGGCCTCAACAGGAAAGCCCTCGAAGAGGCCCAGTCGAGCGGTCTCTTGACAGTCTCAAAGGACCTCCTCTTCTACGGCAGGGAGACTCGCCCTCTGCACGAGGCGATCGCGTCGTCATCTTCCCCCTTCATCAAGGGACTCTCGGGGAGCAAGGACGCGGCACTCGCGGCCCTCATCAAGGCGGGGATCAGGATGAAGGAGTCCGCGAAGTGGAGGACTCTTGCCGAACTTTCAAGCGAAGAGAAGAAGAGGGTGACTGAGGTAGTGGCGAGTTTCCTAGCCCCGGCGGGAGGAGGGGGAGCTGAAGTCATCGGGGCGCTTGTCGGCGATATCTATACTCTCGGGATGGAGGACGCGTTCACTCCCCTCCGAGACGCGAGGGAGTTTGCGACTCTCTTGAACTCCTGTGGAAGAATGGGCAAGCCCGGACTCGGCCTGTCGATCTGCGTTGGAGATAGAAGCGATTCGCTCAGGGAGGGTATGAGGCTCCTCAGCGAATATAGGGCGGAGATCAACAAGTCCGTTCAGGGAATTCTCTCTGACTCGGGTAGAGTCGAGATCAGGGAGGACTTCGCATTCGTAACGGGAGATGACCTCGTCGATGAGAAGTTACTCGGACCGGTCACCTCGATCCTGGCTTCTGCTCCTCAATTCAAAGACAGGGTGATAGTGGCGCGGACGAAGTCGGGAGACTCGGAACTCAAGATTTCGAGCAGGGTGGGCGACTCCCACAACCGTGAAGTAAACCTGGGTGTCATGATGAGAGAGGCTGCCGAGAAGATGGGCGGCGTCGGCGGCGGGCACATGATGGCAGCGGGCGCGAAGATACCACTCTCGAGGGGCCCGGATTTCGCGAAGACAGTCCTGGAGAGGGCGGGGGTTTGACAGTCGCCTTCGAGATGAAGGTGATGTGCAGCGGCGGGGAAGTCGCGGCGAAGCTGGAGAAGGTCCTCGGGCCAGACAACAGGCGAATCCCACAGGACCAGAGGTTCCTGATGAGGAGAAGCGGAAAGACACTCCTCTTCGAGATGAAATCCCCCAGGCCTCTCTCGGCCCTCGCCTCGGTCGAGAGCCTCCTGAACGATATCAACCTCTTCAAGGAGGTATGGCTTTTATCGCGTTAGGGGAGAGAGCCCGGCCGGTCAGAATCATTGCTTGATGTGAAGCTTCTCAGAGAGTCGCCTGAGGTCGTCAGGAAAAACCTTGAGAGGAGGAACCTCTCTCTAAAGGTGCCTCTCGTCGAGGAGGCTCTTCGCGTCGATAGGGATTGGAGAAATCTCAAGACTCGAGTCGAGGAGCTCAGGCACAGGCAGAATCAGCTGACGGTTGAGGTCGCAAGCCTCAAGAAACAGGGCAAGTCGATTGTGGGAAAGCTGAAGGAGATTGAGGACATCCCCGAGAGGATAAGGTCGCTGGACTCGGAGGCCGAGAAGAGCTACTCGCGGCTGCAGGAGATAATGCTAACTCTCCCGAACCTTCTAGACGAGACCGTTCCCGACGGCAAGGACGAAAGCGACAACCTTCTTCTTCGCAGTTGGGGACAGCCGAGAAAATTCGAGTTCGAGCCGAAGCACCACATCGACCTCCTCACGGAGCTGGGGATGGTCGATGTCGAGCGTGCCGCGAAGATAGCAGGAGCGAGGACCTTCTTCCTCGAAGGGGAGATGGTGAGGCTGGAGCATTCGATCATGCGCTACGCCATCGACCTCCTGACAAGGAAGGGATTCAAGCCCATCGAACCTCCCTTTATGATGAGCAGGAGGGCCTACGAGGGGGTCGTGGACCTCGCCGCCTTCGGGCCCGTCATCTACAAGGTCGAGGGTGAGGACTTGCACCTCATCGCCACGTCTGAACACCCACTCGTCTCAATGCACATGGACGAGATTCTCAAGGGTTCCTCGCTCCCCATAAGGTACTGCGGCTTCAGCCCCTGCTTTCGAGTCGAGGCGGGAGCCCATGGTAAGGACACGAAGGGCATCTTCAGGACGCACCAGTTCTACAAGGTGGAGCAGGTAGTCTTCAGTAGGCCAGAGGAGAGCCGGAGCCTCCACGAGGAATTGATCGGGAACGCGGAGGAGGTCTTCAGAAACCTCGGCCTGCCGCACAGGGTAGTCACCCTCTGCAGTGGCGATACGGGTGCGACGGCAGCCAAGACCTATGACCTGGAAGCGTGGCTTCCAGCTCAGGGGAGGTTCAGGGAGATGGTCTCGGCGAGCAACGTGACAGACTACCAGGCCAGACGTCTCAAGATACGCTATCGCGATAAGCAGAGTGAACAGACGAAGCTGGTCCACACGCTCAACTCGACCGCGGTGACCACCAGGGCCTTGGTGGCGGTCGTGGAGAATTACCAGCAGGCCGACGGTTCGATTGCCGTTCCGAAGGCCCTCGTCCCGCATATGGGCCTCGACCTGATAGCCGCTGGCTGAACTCTTAAATTGGTGTGGGAGGGAACGACGAAGACGAAGAATGGCCAAGAAGGTCGCTGGAAAGGTCAGGGACAAGTGGAAGCTGAAGTCGTGGTTGACCGTACTCGCTTCTCCCTCCTTCGGCAGTGCTCCCATCGTGCGGATCCCGGTGACAGACGCCGAGAAAGCCAGAGGCAGGGTCGTGGAGACGACTTTGTACGATATCCTGAAGCAGGACCCCCAGCATTACAGCTTCAAGCTCTACTTCCAGGTGGATAGGGTGGAGGGAGAGACGGCGCACACCGTCCTCAGAGGACATGAATACTCGCGAGAGTATCTCCGGAGCCTCGTGAGAAGAGGCTCCTCGATGTCGGACTTCATCAAGGACTACCGCACGAAGGATGGATACCTCGTCCGAGTCTACTGCATCGCGTTCTCGCAGGGCAGAATGAACACTTCAAAGAAGCACGACCTTCGATCCGTCATGGACAGAGTGATCGGGGAGCGTGCCTCGAGTCTAACCTACGACCAGTTCGCCCAGGAGATGGTACTGCAGAAGATCGCGTCGGACGTCTACAACGAGGCCAAGAAGGTGACTCATCTCAGACACGTGGGCCTGAGAAAGAGCAAGCTGATCAGGATGCCCGAGGGCGCACAGCCAAAGCCGCAGGAGGCTGTGCTCGCGGCCGCCTGACGCCCTAGCGCGAACTCACTATCTTTACGATGTCATGGTTCTTCAGCTGGTGGTCTGCAGCGAGCCGCATCCCAGTCCTGGCATCAATCGCATAGAGAAACCCCTCCGCGAGGTCGGAGTGGACCTCCCTCGCCAGGTCGAGGGTCGTCGAGCCGCCCCTCATGACGTAGGCGTCCGGGAGGATGTTTCCCTTCTTGTCGGAGAGCTTTCTCTCGTCTTCCACGGGGAAGACCACGACCGCCCCGAGCAGCGAGAAGTACGCCTCGTCTATCGCCTTCTGAACACCCGTCCCCCTGAAGACCTTCATAACCCTCCGGTCCACCATCTCAATCGCCTGCAGCTGCTCCCGCGTCAGAGTGTTCGTCTGAATCAGCCTGAAGGTCTCGTCTCCCGGGGTGTACGAAAGAAATCCCCTCTCGGCCGCCCTTCTGAGGAGGAGCTCCGCCTCCGAGGCGCACGGTATCACCTTTCGGCCGGTGGCCCTCAACCTT
>VBPK01000134.1 GCA_005877225.1 Nitrososphaerota archaeon | reverse complement strand
TTCTTGCGCTCGAGGTCCCAGAGCCTCGGAGCCGAGAGGCGCTTCATTCTGTTCCTTCCTCCCTTCTTTGCCATCCCTTACTGCGCCTCCAGCTTCATCTTCCTCAACTTGTCTTCGAGGTTGAAGGCGGTGATAACGACCTTCGAGGCGTCGATGGGGGCAGGCGCGGTCCCCCCCTTGATCTTTTCTCGGCTGACACCCTCAACGTTGACCTTCCCCTTCTTCGGAAGAACCTTTGTTACCTTCCCCTCGATGTTGCGGAACTCTCCCCTGACGATCCTGACCGAATCTCCCACTGTCGGCCGCACACTTCTTCTCTTGAACTTCGCCCGGAGGTCTTCCGAGAGGGGAGAACCGAACTTCATATCCACCCTCCCTCAGATGATAATGGAGGCGAGATTGGCAATCCTCGGCCATCTTTCGGCCGCCTCACTCGCGACGGGACCCTTGATGTCTGTCCCCTTCAGCTCGCCCTCCGGCGTCACGATGACCGCCGCGTTGTCCTCGAATGATATCCGGAGTCCGCTGACCCTGCGCACCGGATACTTCTGCCTGACTATCACGGCACCGAATGTCTGCTTGCGAAGGTCGGGGGGACCACGCTTCACGACGCACACGATGTGGTCGCCGACCGATGCGGCCGGAACCCTCTTCAGCCTGGTCTTGGCCCGTGTCACTTGGACAACCCTGAGCGTCTTCGCTCCCGTGTTGTCAGCGCAGGTGATGACGGCACTCACAGGTATCGACCGAGTGATGTAAGTCTTGTATTCCTCGACACCCTTCGCGGAGACTGCGCGGGACTTGGTCGACATCTAGGCAGACCTCCTCGATTGAACGACGACGAACGAGATGGTCTTCGACAAGGGCCGGCACTCCGCAATCGTCGCCATCTCGCCCTCATGCGCCTGTATGCAGCCCGGGAGGTGTGCTGTCAGCCTGCTCTTCCGCCTCTCCGACCTGCCGTACTTCCTTACCTTGTGAAGATACTCCATCTGAATCACGACGAAGGATTTCCCCGCCGTCGAGACTACCCTTCCCGTGAGAAGCCTCCCACGTACCTTGACGTGACCGTGAAATGGGCAGCGAACGTCATCGCACTTTTGCGCTGGCGCAGCAATCTCGAGCCCCGCAGAGCTCATGAGGCATCCCTCGCAATCCTCTCCTCGACCCTGCCGAGAATATCGTCGCCCCTGATGACCTCCCCCCTTCCCGTTCCCGCGAGTTCGATCACAGTCCCCAACTTCTGAATCGTGAGCCTTCGCCCACGGGATTCGAGCATGAGTGTCTTCGACCTTTCGAGAACCAGCTCGCCCGAGAGCCCAACCTGATTCGGGTCGGTCGCAACGAGAATCTTCACCCTTCTTCCGATGAGATTCACTCGCCCACTCCCCTCTCAGTCATCGTCGTTAGGACTCTAGCGATGTCTCTCCGTACCTTCCTTATCTTCCCAGTGTCCTTCTTGTTGAGCCCACGAGCCGCTGTGCTCCGAAGCTTGGAGAGCTCCGCCCTAAGGTCGTAGAGCGTCTCTCTGAGCTTATCTGGCTCTTGCCCTTTCAGCAACTTCGCCTTCAGGTTCGGCATTCTCCTCCACCTTTACCTCCCTCATGTCCTCCTTTATCTCGACGTCGGGCGCCACCGCATTCTTCAGGGCGATCTTCACCTTGATTCCGTAAAGCCCGAGTTTCAACAGAACGTCTGTCGTCGCCTCCCTGACAATCTTTGTCGCGGTTTCGCCGCTCTTGGGCACGACGCCCGCCCGGTACGTCTCGCTGTGTGACCTGTCTGACCTAAGTTTCCCCGCGATTGAGATCTCGACCCCCATCGCCCCCGCGTTCATGATCGTGTTGAGGGTCCAGTTCGCTGCCCGACGGAAGGCGGTCCCCCTTGAAACGATCTGGGCAATCCTCGCCGCCATGATCTTCGCGTTCAGTTCTGGGGTCTTGACCTCGGAGACGGCAATCTGTGGATTCTGGAAACGGAATTGAGCTGCAACCTGCTCGGTGAGGTCCTTGATGCCCGTCCCCCTCCGCCCGATCGCGAGCCCCGGTCTGGCGACAGAGACTTTCAGAGTCGTTCCGATGGGAGTCTTCTGTATCTCGAGGCCGCCGTATCCTGCTTCCTTGAGCGCTTTCTCCAGGAACTCGTCGATCTGCACGTAGCTTCTGTTCATCTGCAGTAAACCCTTGACGGCGCTTCTTTCTTGGGCGGACATGGCGGGCTATACCGGCCAGCGTAAGCAGACGAATGTATGATCCTGACACGTTCGGGGTCCAGCCCCTTGAATTCACAAATACTCTGAAGATTCTTCAGGACATCGACAAAAGCGCGGGCCGTCTTGACAGGGTAGGAACCGGAGGGGAAACCAGCAAGCTCGCTTCGATGCCCAACCTTCAGCTTGTGCCTTCGAAATGCGATGGGCATCTTGAGGGTTTCGACCGATTCGAGGAGCTCGATTGCCTCGGGGAGGGGCTTCCCTCTGATCGCTAACGCAACCTCTCTTGCCGCCTTCGGGGAGACGTTAACCTCGCGCCCGCTGGCCCTGACATGCACCGCTGGGTCAAAACCCTGGAAGCTGTAAGCAAACTCCGGCAACTATGCCCACTCGTGGCTCCTCTGCGATATTTGGACGTGTTAAATACTTTGTGAAGCGATTTCGATTCTTCGGTCGAAGATGACGACGTTGCGGTCACCCAGCTTCAGTGTCTGAATCAGAAAGACGTAAAACGCGGGTCACGCGTCACCCCCTCTTCAGAAGTCTTGAAGGCGCATGGTAGAGAAGTTCTCGCATGACATCGCAATAGTAGGTGCGGGTGCCGCTGGGCTTAGGGCCGCGATAGCGGCCGCGACCTTCAGTGACAAGCTCAGTATCGGTCTATTGTCGAAGGTTTACCCGATGAGAAGTCATACGGTCTCAGCCGAGGGAGGGACGGCGGCCGTGCTCAAGGATTACGACTCCATGGACCTTCACGCCCTTGACACAATCAAGGGGAGTGATTATCTTGCCGACCAGGACGCGGTCGAGCTCTTCGTGAGAGAAGCTCCGTCGGAGGTGATTCAACTGGAGCACTGGGGCTGCCCGTGGAGCAGGGAGGAGGGCGGCAAGTTGGCGGCGAGGGCCTTCGGAGGCATGAGCGTGAAGAGAACACTCTTCGCCGCCGACAAGACAGGATTTCATCTACTTCACACCCTCCTCCAGCACTCGCTGAAGTACCCGAGCATCGTCAGGTACGACGAGTGGTTTGTCTTGTCACTCGCCGTCGAGGGTGGGGCGGTCAAGGGGCTTGTGGCCCTGGACCTGAGGACGAGCGAACTCGCCTTCGTCTCCGCCTCTGCTGTCATCGTCGCAACGGGGGGAGCGGGGAGGATATACCAGTTTACGACCAACGGGGTGATAAAGACGGGAGATGGGATGGCGATCGCGTACAGGGCGGGAGTGCCGTTGAAGGATATGGAGTTCGTCCAGTTTCATCCCACCGCTCTGCCCGGGACGGGGATTCTGATAACGGAGGCCTCGAGGGGGGAGGGAGGATACCTCAAGAACAAAGATGGAGAGAGGTTTCTGAGCAGGTATACCCCCGAGAAGATGGAGCTGGGTCCGAGGGATATCCTCTCCCGTGCTCTCGTACAGGAGAT
Source organism: Nitrososphaerota archaeon (assembly GCA_005877225.1). Lineage (GTDB taxonomy): Archaea > Thermoproteota > Nitrososphaeria > Nitrososphaerales > Gagatemarchaeaceae > TA-13. The sequence goes on along the minus strand of VBPK01000134.1, from coordinate 3,113 downwards.
TAGGGAGGGAAGGGGGTTTGAGGGTCCCTTCGGGGCGTACCTGCTACTGGACCTGCGCCACCTCGGTGAAGAAGTGATCGACAGCAGACTACCGTTCGTAAGAGAGTTGGCCTTGAACTACGCAAAGATAGACCCGGTGAACGAGCCGATACCCGTCCGTCCTGCCCAGCACTACACGATGGGAGGGATTCATACCGACGTCAACGGCAGGACACCCCTCCCGGGCGTCTACTCTTGCGGGGAGGCGGCCTGCGTAACGATAAATGGGGCGAACAGGCTGGGCTCGAACTCGCTATCGGAGTGCCTCGTCTTCGGAAGGAGGGCTGGGCAAGACGCCGCGAGCTTCGCCCTGTCCAGAAGAGAGAAAGGCCATAATCCGGGCGGGGACCGGCCGGTCTCCTCGAAGCAGTATGTCTCCTTGGCGGAAGAAGGGATGAACAGCCTCCTGAAGAAGGAGGGGGGTCAGGAGAGGCTCGCAGAGATAAGGGAGGGCCTCCAGTCTCTGATGGAGACGAAGGTCGGAATCTTCCGCGAGAGTAAGGGACTCAGAGAGGCGCTCAGAGAAATACGTGAGTTGAAGGGGCGACTCCTCTCGGCGAAGGTCGATGACAGAGGGAGAACATTCAATATGGAGTTGGTTCACGCATTCGAGCTTGATTTCATGCTCGATGTCGCCGAAGCGGTGGCCCACTCTGCCCTAACGCGTGAGGAGTCGAGGGGAGCCCACTTCAGGACCGACTTTCCCAGGAGGGACGACACGTCATTTCTTGTGCACCAACTCTCATACCACACACCCCAGGGCCCGAGGCTTGAGAAACTCGCAGTGAACCTGACGAGGTGGCAGCCCACTGAAAGAAAGTACTGACCACTCCACCCTTCCAGAGAAGGTCACGATAAGGGTCAAGAGGTACCTCCCGGGACGATCACCCGATAGCTTCTACCAGGAGTACGAAGTAAAGTACCATCCGAAGATGTTCGTTTTGGACGCCCTAAACTACGCGAGCGACTGGCTTGACGGGTCTCTCGCCTTCAGATGGTCGTGCAGGATGGGAGTCTGCGGGAGCTGCGGGGCGCTCGTTAACGGCACCCCGAGGCTGACGTGCGCAGCTCCAATCCCAGAGACGGGGGAGAAGGTAGTGATCGAACCGCTCCACAACTTTCCAGTTCAGAAGGACCTCGTCGTGGACATCGGCGACTTCATGGAGAAGCTCGGGAGGGTGGAGCCGTGGATAATCAGGGAGAGGGAGAGAGCACTCGAGGAGGGAGAGTACCTGCAGAAGCCGGAGCAGCTTCAGAGGTATGAGCAGTTCGGCGCCTGCATCAACTGCATGCTCTGTTATGCCGCGTGTCCGGTATTCGCCGCGGACAGAGAGTTCATCGGGCCGGCGGCAGCCGCTCTCGGGTACAGGTACAACCTCGACTCGAGGGACGAGGGGGCGAAGGAGAGGCTCGACCTCTTGACAAGAGACGCGGGGGCCTTCGACTGCACGTTCGTGGGGGAGTGCTCCACCGTCTGCCCGAAGAACGTCGACCCGGCGCTGGCGCTTCAGAGGATCAAGATCGACGCTGCGCTGACGAGTTTGAAGTCGATCACGAGGAGGGGAAAGTGATCTGAAAGGCAAGGAGCCGAGCAAGTACTGGTGGCTTAGGAGGCGGAAGTACATCGCGATATTCCTGAGGGAACTCTCTTCGGTCTTCATTCTTGCATACGTGCTGCTCTATCTCCTGATCCTGTCGCAGGTTGAGACCGGGGGAAGGGGTCTGGTGAGTCAGTTCGCTATGGCTCCATTCGTGGCGCTGAGTGTCACGCTCCTCGCTTTCAGTCTCTACCATTCGATCACCTGGTTCCTCCTCCTCCCAAGGATCCAGCCGATGAAGATAGGTACCGTGGTACTGAGTGGAAAGCTGGCGCTAACCGCGAACCTGGGAGGGTTGGTGGTCGCGTCTCTCCTCATCGCTTCTCTCGTCTACGGAGTTCAGATTCTCTCTGCGGGGTGAAAGACCTGAAGTCGAAACAAGCCCTCTTTGAAGCCCTCGACTGGGGCATCTTCTCGATCGGTGGGATAATAGCTGCATTCCTTCTGCCCGCGACCATTGTGGTGACACTTCTCATCCAGCAGCCGATCCCCAAGGGACCGCTGGCTAACATCCCGGCTTTATCGAAGCTGTACCTCTTCCTCTTCTTGGTGGGTGCGGCGTGGCACGCGATGCACAGAATCCGATTCGTTCTCTACGGATTCGGTCTCTCCCGCTACAGGAGGGGCGTCACGGTAGCCACGATGGTTGCGCTGGCCCTAATCATCGTCTTCGCGCTGGAGGTTATCTACTCCCTCTGATTCTGTTATTCGCCTGCCGAGAGGTCGTCGAGCTTCGCCCCCAGGTATTGGTAGACGCCGGTCTTGATCACCTTCATACCCAGGAGGGCGCACTTTATCCTAGCAGGACCGAGGTCGGGGTTTCCCAGCAGCTTCAGCACGTCTTCCTTTGAGAGCCCCTTCACCCACTCGAGCGGCTTCTCCTTCGCGAACTCAGTGAGCATCGAGGCGGAGGCCTGGCTTATTGCGCATCCCTTCCCCTGGAACTTGATCTCCCCTATCTTCCCGCCATCCGAGACCTTGATCCGCCTCTCACCCTCATCGCCGCAGAGCGGGTTGGTGTCTCGGGCCGAGATGTCGTAATTCTCGAGCTTCCCGTAGTTTCTGGGGTGACGATAGTAGTCCAGAATTATCTCCTTGTAAATCTCCGCGCTCATAACCGGAAGACCTCCCTCGCCTTTTCAAGCCCGGCCTTGAGGGCATCGATGTCGTCGTAGGAGTTGTATACGTGGAAGCTGGCCCTGCTCGTCGCCGGGACGCGGAGCCACTCCATGAGCGGCTGAGCGCAGTGGTGACCTGACCTGATCTCCACTCCCTCTCCGTCGAGTATCGTGGCCAAGTCGTGAGGATGGACATCGGCGAGGTTGAAGGAGACCACGCCGCTCCTCTCCTCTGCCCTCTCCGGTCCGTAGAGCTGGAGCCCCTTAATGCCCTTCAGGGTGTCGATGGCGTACCTCAGGAGCTCGACGTCATGACGCCTCACCTTCTCCATCCCGATCTCCGAGAGGTACTCGATTG
>VBPK01000156.1 GCA_005877225.1 Nitrososphaerota archaeon | reverse complement strand
TTGTGATTCCATTCCTCGTTATATCAGCCGATTCTCACTTCTCATAATGTCTTACGCAAGAGCATAGGAACCTTCTAGCTTGAGAGGGTGATGTCGAATCTGAATTTCGAACCCAAAGCTGTGACTATTACGAGCGAGTGAGTCGCGCTGTTAGGGTTGGGGGAAGTGGACTCACGATGCAATATGCCGAGGGATCGATTACTCTTGTGGTTCCCGAACAGCCGGATTCTGTACCGTGCCCTAGGACAAGCTGTAGCTGACATTCGAATTGCCTATGAAAATGTCGGCAAGGGTGGTGGAAGAATAGCTTCCGTTGTATATGAGGAAACGATAGCCCCAACTCTTCCGTATAACCATAGGGTCTACATTTCGGTAAACTTATATCTGAGCCGCGTTTGCGACAACGTATGTCAGTGGTGAGCGTAAAGGTCCCTCCGAAGGTAAAACAAGATATGCAAAGAGTGAAAGACAGTGTGAAGTGGCCCGAGGAGATAAGGAATTTCATTCTGGGGAAACTTGAGGAAGAGAGAAGGAAAGAGAACATCGAGAATGCCGAGGAAATCTTGAGAAAGGTTCGCAGGCTCCCCAAAGGAAGCAGTGTCAAGTTCGTAAGGGAAGACCGTGACAGTCATCATTGACTCCTCTGCTCTGGTCGCTTACCTGCTCGAGGAGAGCGAGTTCGAGAAAATCAAGGACTTGCTCACCGCGGGAGTCGAAAGCCCCGCGCTGCTTGTAATGGAAGCGTCTAATGCAGTCCTAGAAGCGAGCAGAAATAAGCGGATCGGCCGCGAAGACGCCGACAAAGCCATTGGGGTGATGCTGAAACTGCTCGAATCAAACATCAAAGTTCATGAGGAGTGGGATTTGGTTCAGAGCGCACTCAGGATTGCCGCTGACCACGGCCTGACAGCGTACGATTCTGTTTATCTGGCGCTCGCGAACAAGCTTCATGGAAGTCTAGCTTCGAGAGATAGAAAGCAGATGGAAGCCGCGAAGACACTTGGAATAGAAGTTGCCTCAACTTAGCTAGTGTGGTGTAACTGACGGATGCCGGATTATCGTTACTCTGGACTCGTCTTCCCTTTTCCCGCAGTTGTCGTAATCTCGCAACCTTCCTCAGTGCTCAACTATGCGGAATCGTTCATGCGGTGCTGCCAAAAATGGGTGTTAAGCTCTGCCTTCGTTTGAAGGAGGAAAAACAGCACCTAAGCATATGCATAACCAGCGGTGGGATCAGGTCGCTGTAAAGGCACGGTGACTTTCCAGAACTTCGGCATCCTAGAGACGGCCCCTGGAGGATTCTCGACTAGCCTCGCTACGGCTCTGTCGATTGTGAAGTCCCGTTGGAGATATGGTCCTCCGTTCTCGACGCATACTTGTACGAAGCCTTCCGTCTTCGAATCTAATTTTGCGATGTCACCCCACTTGTGGTATCGCTCTTTCCCCTCCGGCAGTTTAGCTCCCCATGTTTCTCCAGCGAAAGAATATCCCTCGGGTTGCGCTTGCTTGATCGCTGCGATGGCTTGGGTCATCGGGTCCGGTCCTTGGATGAAGGAAACATAGACGTTCCGCCCCCGATACATCAGGAGTTCGGGTTGGAAGTTGTGACCTTCGGCGATTACCTTCCGGGCGTTTTCAAACTGTGTCTCGTATATACCAGTGAGGACGTCCTGATTCTTCCCTGCTTTCTCCCGCTCAGCCCACTGGCTCCTAAGCCGAATGACGTCCCCCTGTCTTGATTCAGCCGTTCGAGGCACCTCGTTTGGATGATTCCTTCTCCAACCTTCACGTATGTCCAGAGCGTAACGCCAGATAGCGCGCCTGACCGCTAAGAAGTCTGATTCGGTGAGGTCTGGGGAGAGTTCCTTAATGGACAACATGATTCCATAGAGTACTTCGTCGTCTCCTAAGTCACTGCGTACCTTGCAGTTCGCGTCGAGAAACTTCGCGAAGGCGGGGTTAGTCCGGGTGGTTCCTCCTTCAGGAATGAAGAATCCGTTCCGAAGAGCCGAACCGTCATCGCGTGCGTGGAGCGCGAGGAGTTCCTTGTGTTCATCCCAAAGCTCTCTACTCATCCCAGCAATTGGCGGGGTGCCATCATCGAACTCAGTCGGTTTGGTCGAGAACTTCGACCTGTCATAAGTACGTCCCCTTCTTTGTCCTCCTTCCATCCAGCCATCGATCATTCCTTTCACATCGTCGACTTTGATGCGTCTGAAGCATAATACCCGGTCATAGTAAATGTCGACGTACTCAGTCATTGTTGGAATCGTCACCTGATTCCCAACAAAGCCTGGCAATATACCGCCTCAGAATGAAAGTTATGGTCTTGGTCATCTTTCAATATGGAAAAAGGGTAATGCAATTCCATTTTTCCTTCCTCTCTTCCCAAGCGTGGGATGCAGTTGTCGCGAAGAAGTTGAGCTCGTACCTGTTAGAATGATGCTTCCTTTCACTGACCTTGATGAACCTGCAGATACTGCATCTAGAAAAACGAGCCGCGAATCCTTTACTTTGCTGGGGTCACGTGGCTCCAACAAACTACTACCTGTATAGAGAATATAAGGAGCAACCTCGTTCACATCCTGGCAGCCCAGTCCTTGCCTTTCCGTTCATTCCACTGAAGACTCTGTTCAAACGCGCTTTGTGACGAGAAGAAACCCTTTATGTATGAACTCACGGAAGAGGGACGTCGTTACCTGTCCGCGAGCTGAGCAGTCTTGAGGTAGACTCTCCGATACACCCACGAATTGCCAAATTTTTCGCGCCGTAAATGATTCTTATCGGTAAGCCGAGAAAGATAGGTGGAGACGGTAGCGAGCCTCACTGGCAAGCCGTATCTCTCTTCGAATTCCTGGGCTACGTCGGAGGAAGAAAACTCGCCCCCAGGGAACGCTGTCTCGATCAAACCGTAAAGTTTCCCGAAAAAAGTGTCTTGGCTCGGCGTGGGCCCATGGCCATCTTCGACTGGGACGTTTATCATCTCCATCAAGTCCATGACTTTCATTACCTTCTCTCTCGACAGTTTTCCCTCGAGGGCCAGAGTGTACTTCGTTCCTTCATCGTCTTGGAGTTCGATCTTGACCCTCTTTCGCAAGTCGGTGAACACCTCCCCTTGTAAGGCTGATTTAAGGCGCTCTGGGTGTGAACTTGTGAACTATGCAACAAGAATCTTTGACCACACGATGAGAGGTTCGGGAGAGTTCACAGGCGTTCACTAGCCTCGTCTGCGCACCTCTCTGTAACGGCTTCTTTCGTCCTATAGAAGGCAAGAATCAACCCCCTCTTCGTCCAAAGGCCTAGAGTTGTTCCAGTGGAAACATTGGGGTCTGTCTTCATCCCGTCCCGTGGTCTAGTTCACTATGGTTCACTACAACCCCGGGACCCCTCTCTTTCCAGTGGAAAAAGCTCCAGCACG
>VBPK01000155.1:2243-5629 GCA_005877225.1 Nitrososphaerota archaeon | reverse complement strand
CAACGTCTTGAATCCCACTGGCGAGAGTGCGGTACGCTCGATACTTGTCGAAGGGATGAAGATTGCTAAGGTTTCGGCAAATCCGACTCAGAAGGCCCCGGAGGGTATGACGATGACGACCATCGATGCCAGGGGAGGGACGGTTCTCCCTGGGCTGATTGACACGCACTGTCATCTGGTGGCTCTTGGCTCGATGCGGCGGATACTCGATCTGACGGGGACTTCCAACGTGACCGCCTTAAGACTGAGGCTCTTTGCGAAGGCGAACAAGGCGCCCCCGGGAGAATGGGTGATGGGAAGAGGGTGGGACCAGGAGGGCTTCACGGAGCGAAGATATCCTTCGAGGGACGACATCGACGACCTCACGCGGCACAACCCAGTCATTCTGACGAGGGTCTGTGGCCATGTAGCCTTGTTGAACACTGTCGCGATGAATCGGCTCGAAATCGATGAGGCAGCAGCCAATGAGGAGGGAAGCGTCTTCGACAGAGACGAGAGTGGAAGGCTGACTGGAATAATCAGAGAACGCGCTGTCGAGGAGGCCCTCGGCGGGATTCGCCCCTGGAATGATGAGGTGATAGAGGCCGACATACTCGCGGGAGAATACGAGGCGGCGAAGAGCGGCCTGACGAGTTTGCACTGCATTCTCTCTTCCAATTACGAACAGGAGCTCAGGGCATTTCTCTCCCTTCACAGCAAAAGGAAGCTAGCCTTGAGGTACCGGATCTACCTCCCCGCGGCTGGGCTGAAGAGGCTGGAGGGACCGGAGTTCGGTCAGCCAGTCGAGGATGACGGAATGCTCAAGATACTCGGGGTGAAGGTATTCGCGGATGGGTCTCTCGGAGCGAGGACGGCCGCCCTGCGCGAGCCCTACTCGGACGACCCGACCAACTCGGGAATACTCAGGTACACAGGCGGGCAGCTGGAAGAAATCCTGGGAAAGGCTCACTCCCTAGGGAAGCAGGTCTTGATCCACGCCATTGGGGACGCGGCGGTCTCGCAGGCGATTGACGCGATCGTCTCGGTCACTCGCGGCAAGAACGAGTGGAGACACAGGATCGAACACTGCAGCCTCTGCACCGCCGAGACGATGGAGAGATTGAAAGAGGCTGAAATCGGCGTGAGCGTGCAGCCACATTTCGCCATCTCCGACACATGGGCCTCTGAGAGACTCGGGGAGAGGAGGATCAAGTGGCTCTACCCCCTAAAGTCGTTGCTGAGGAACGGAGTGACCGCCTCCGGCGGCTCGGATGCGCCAGTCGAGCCGGTCAGCCCAATCCTGGGGATGTGGGCTGCGATGGTCGGAGCCAATTACTCGGCGGAGGAAAGACTCGACATCAAAGAAGCACTTCGACTGTACACCATCAACGCGGCCTTCAACGGTTTCAATGAGGGAAACTTGGGGGAGATACGCGAGGGATTCCTCGCCGACCTGACGATTCTGGACTCGGATATTCGCGATATCCATCCCGCGATGCTGAGGAAGGTGGGCGTCGCGGCCACGGTCGTGAACGGACGAGTCGCCTACTCATATGAGGGGGTACCGTAAATCGGGTTTGACGCAAAATCGCATCCGATATCAGGTCCATCGAGGGGAGGCGCCGTTCGGAACCTCAATGGGGTCTTCCCCTGCTATGGATGAGAGAGAAAATCGCTTTCAGAAGAAGAAAGTTTAGCAGATAGAACCGGGTTTGGGGTCGCGGTGGACAGCACAACAATTTTCCTCCTCGACCTAGGAATATTTTCTGTCTTCGCCCTGATTTTCAGCCTGGCTTTCGCCCGGCTAAGACTCCCCGTCGTTTCCGCACAGATAGTTGCGGGCATGATTGCGGGCCCTTATGTTCTCGGCTGGGTCAAAGACCTTGTCACAATCAACGATCTCTCCGCGATCGGGATCGTTCTGCTCCTCTTTGTCATCGGGCTAGAGCTCGACCCTGTCGAGCTCAGGAAGCTGGCCGGAAGGGTCGCTGGCGTCGCCGTGCTTGAGATGGGCGTGGCTTTCGTCCTTGGATTCGCCGCGGCCTCCGTCATCCTGGGCGCTGGCCTGCTCCAGTCCATTATCTTCGCGATGGTGGCGAGCATCAGCAGCACCGCCATAGTCGGCAAGATGTTCCTCGAGAGGGGTAGTCGTCCCCTCGTCAATTCTCCGGAGCCAGGGGCGCTCATGGCACTCATGATACTGGAAGACATGGTTGCCGTAGTATTTCTCATCGCCCTCTCTTCTTTTACATCGAACAGCACGCTGCTCTCGGGTAACTCTGTCGTGCAGGTAGTCACGACGATAGGAGGTGGCATAGCCTTGATTGTTGCTGGTTACTTGGTCGCGACCTACGTGGCGCCTAAGATAATTGACTACCTCGGCGCCTTCGAGGAGGAGTATGAGGAAATCCCTTTCCTCTTCGCGCTCGGTCTCGGATTTGTCTTCGCGGTTCTAGCCGCGGTCTTCGGGTATTCTCCCGGAACCGGGGCCTTCATAATCGGACTCTCGATACGCGGAAAGCGTTCCAAGTTCTTGAAGAGCAGGATAACGACCATCAAGGACCTCTTCATCGTCCTCTTCTTCATCTCGATGGGCAGCCTGATCAACCCGATCCCCGCCCTGATCATCGGCCTTCCCCTCCTCGGCGTCATGGCGCTCGTTGTTTCAGGAAAGCTCGTCGGCGGGTTCGCCTCTGCCAAGATTTTTCTTCGAATGGAGAGCAGCAAGAGGGCCTACCTGTTTGGGTCATGGCTCGTCCCGAGAGGAGAATTCTCTTTCGTCATCGGGCAACTCGCTTTGACCTTGGGCGTAATCGACAGCGGCTTCTTCTCGCTCATCGGGTTGGTTGTCCTTGTAACTGCCATCGTGGGGCCTGTCATTCAGAGGTTAGCCGAGCCGAGGGGTGCCCCCACGATGTTTCCTACGAAGGCGAAGACGGACCCTTCAGAAGACCGATGATTGGCGGAGCTGCGCGCCGCCTGACGGATGAACATTCGTTACCCCATCACGAGAATAGAAAGACGTTGCGAGTGCACCAATCATACGGCCCTCGAGCGTGGCCTGACTGACCGTGGCATGCCAATCCTTAATTTGCCTATTCATCTACAGGATGAAGAACAAGGCGCCGCCCTCCCAATTGCATTTCCTTGCAGCCCCATTGCTCTCACTGTTACCCCCGGAGAAGGCGTAAACCAAGGAAGCGAATAGCCTAGGTTCCCTGACTCAGGCGCAGTTGTTTGTGCAGGAGTACCACGCATCCAGCCTCGATCCCGCCGTGGCTGCAAGTGGCCTCACCGTGCTGCCATCCCCCCAGTGGCTAAACACTACATTGTGCGCGGAGCCATGACAGCTGTTGCAGTCGTCCGGGAGGACGTAGTATGTGGTGCTCGCATTGAGACCGGAACAT
>VBPK01000155.1:0-2066 GCA_005877225.1 Nitrososphaerota archaeon | reverse complement strand
CGCTACTGCTCAACGACGAAAGGGTGCACGTCGCGGCGCTGAACGAGCCACCGGCGCCTCCATCGCTCCAGGATACACTACCGGAGGGAGCAGATGGAGACCCGCTAGTATCCTTAACGGTGGCCGCGAAAGTTAGAGGACTTCCGGGCGTTACAGAAGCCGGGTTAGGCGATAGGGTTGTCGTCGTTAAGTGTTTGTTCACGGTCACATGTACTGTCCCGGTGCCAGTGAATAGACCAAGTGTGTCGGACGCAGTATAGGTGAAGGAGTCCGATCCGACGAAGCCTTTGTTAGGAGTGTAGGTGACGGTGTTATCGGGATTGATCACGGCCCTACCCGCGCTGGGTTGAGTGACAGACTGGACGCGCATGCCACCTGGACATTGAAGACCGCTGATTAGACAGCTATCATTCGCAAGCACGTTTATCGTGACTGGTACGCTCTCTGTCGTCGACACGCTGTAATCGCTAGCCTGGATTCCGTTCGGTACCAGAGCCCTAGCAGGGGGAGAGACCCCTGCAGGCGCGCCGACCAGAAAGAGCGACAGAAGGAGCAGCAGACTGGTTGCCGAGTCTTTGGTGAGATTCCTCATGACGCATCCACAAGAACAATTTTTGTTCGGAAATATATTAGCCTAAGCTCAGATGATACCAGAAGATTCTAGCATAGGACAGTACCGAAAACGAATCCTCGGCTGTAGTCGAAACCCTTACGGCACAGCTAGCATGTGTATGCGAAAGACTCTCGTGACTTTGCAGTTCAACGTCAACACTTGATCAGCTCTTGAATCAACGTATGGCCCTGGCGGGACGCGCACAGACATGCGAGCCCCATCACTATTCTTATACACGAGAGGGGACTGTTTCCTCGGCCGGTCCTCTCCGTGTCAGATCTTCCCGTAGTTATCGTTGGTTCGTTCCTCATAGCCTTCAAGACGGTTCTGCTGGAGGGTAGCGAAGTTGCGATTCTCTCGATCGCGACCGTCACGCAGCTCGGAAGGAGGAACGTCCTGGCGGGGGTCCGTATCGGTAGCCTGGTCTCGATCTTCACATTCCTTGCCGTGCGGCAGGTCTTCGTCCTCCTCCCTGACTTGCTGATCGACTTCATCACTGGTACGGTGCTCCTCTACTTCTCCTCGAAGTTTCTGCTTGGATTCGTCAGGTACTACTTTGGGAAGAAGTCCTTCAGGGACAAGATGACCAAGATGGAAAACGAAGTTGTAGCGAAGGACCTGAAGGACATCCCTAGAGGGCAGGCCCCGGCGGCAATGCCGTTCTCCCTGCTGAACGCGCTTCCCGTGCTCACGATTACTCTGACCGAGGGCTTCGAGGCGAGCCTCGTTCTCGCCGCAGCTGGGGCCTTCAACCTGGAGTGGACCGTCATCGGAGCCCTGGTGAGCATTGCGCTGCTCATCTCAGTCTCGGCTGTCTCCTACCAATACCTCCTGAGAGTCCCGAGGTGGCTCCTCGACCTGATCGCGGGAGTCGTTCTGCTCTCGTTCGGGCTATTCTTTCTCTTGCGCGGGGTCCTCTCTGTAGCCTGAGCTAGAGTCAGGCCTTCCGGAATTTCCCCGTCTTGCCGTTGTAGGTGAGCAGCCCGGCGTAGATGGCCCAGTGCACAAGTAGGGCCTGAATGAGCGATACGTTTAGCTCTCTGTCGTGGTGCCAGCGCACATCATGCCGCTCTGCCACGTCTGCTACCTCTTCCGCGGTCACCTCGACATTCCTTGAAGCGAGCTCCAGGGCGGCCTTGAACGGCTCAATCTTCGAGAGCTGGTCCTTGAGGAGACGAATTTTGTTCTTGCTGGTCTTCTGGAGTCTGAGGCCGAACTCGGTGAGGGAGACCTCCCCCCTCTCCTTCTTCACCAGACCAAGAAGCTCGGCGGCGTCGAGTATCGGAAGGAAGACAGCTATGTCGGCCCCTAGCTCATCGGCGAGTCGATGAGTATCTATCTTCGGGCCGAGCCCTCCCGTGACCTCGACAAGGCTGACAACTTGTCCGGCTCGCACATTGGCGGGCATCATCATCGGTCGCGATGACGACGTACCGGCGGTTACCCTGGCGCC
>VBPK01000154.1 GCA_005877225.1 Nitrososphaerota archaeon | reverse complement strand
CAGATGTCCCTCGACATGGGGGTAGCGGTGCTAGCGGAGGCGGGGCTGAGCTTCCTCGGGCTCGGCGTGCGGCCACCGACAGCCGACTTGGGCGTCTTGATATTCGATTCGAGAAACTTCCTCACCACAGCGTGGTGGTATCCCGCCTTCCCGGGTCTCTTCCTCATCCTCCTGGTCCTCTCCTTCAACCTGATAGGAGACAGGATAAACACGTATCTGGATCCAAGGCTAAGGAGGAAGTAGCTGCGGTGTGAGAATATGCCACTCTTGGATATCCGCGGGCTGAGGCTCAACTTTGAAACGGAGACGGGAAGCCTCGAGCTCTTCAGGTCGTTCAACCTGACCGTCGAAAGAAAGGAGATACTCGGAATAGTCGGAGAGAGCGGTTCCGGGAAATCAACGCTGGCGTACGCGATTCTGAGGCTGCTCCCAGCGAACGCGCGGATACTCGGAGGTGAAATCATCCTCGACGGCCAGTCACTCTTGGAGCTCAGGGAGGACGAGATCCGAAAAATCAGGGGAAAGAAGCTGACGATGGTCTTCCAGGACGCTTCGACCTCCCTGAACCCGCTTTTCAGGGTGAAGGACCAGATGCTCGCGGTGATAAAGGAGAATGTGGGGTTGGAGGGAAGTCCGGCGCGCCAGCACGCGGTCCAGCTCCTGAAGCAGGTCGAACTCCCCGACGCCGAAGGCGTCATGGATTCGTTTCCCTTCGAGCTATCAGGCGGGATGCAGCAGAGGGTGATGCTCTCGATGGCGCTCTCATCCAACCCCAAGCTCATCATCGCTGACGAGCCAACGAGCTCGGTGGACTCAACAATACAGGAACAAATCCTTCGCCTCTTCAGGAGGCTGAGAGCGGAGCGGGATTTCTCGATGATCCTCATCACCCACTCCGTCGCCGTCGCGCAGGAGGTCTGCGATAGACTCGCTGTTATGTACGCGGGAGACATCGTCGAGGAGGGGCCAGCGGGTCGCGTCATGGCGTCCCCGAAGCATCCGTACACTGAGGCGCTAATCAGGTCCATCCCCGTGCCTAGGAGTACGAGAGGGAGGAAGGAGGACCTTCCTGTCGTCTGGGGGCAGGTCCCTGACTTGATGAATCCCCCCGACCCGAGCGCTATGCTATCTCTATCAAAGGGAGTAAGTTGAGTAAGACGATTCTCAAGGTCGAGAACCTGACCAAGTACTACCCGCTCAGAGGCGGTTTGCTCAACCGAAAGAAAAGGGTCATCAAGGCGGTCGACGACGTCTCCTTTGAGATTCGGGAGGGGACGACATTCGGCATCGCCGGGGAGTCGGGTTCGGGGAAGACTACACTCTGCCTCTGCCTGGCGAGACTTCTGGGAACGACATCGGGGAGGCTATTACTCGAGGGGGAGGAGTACACTCACGCGAGGAGCGCGGCGCTCAAGAGGGTGAGGACGAGGGTACAGATGGTCTTCCAGAATCCCCTCTCCTCACTCGACCCTCACATGAAGGTGAGCAGCATCGTCCTCGAGCCTCTGAGGGCGCAGAGAACCCCTGAACTCGACGAGGACCGGGTCGCCGGGGAGCTATTGGAGAAGGTAGGACTCTCACCCTCTCTCGCCAAGCAATATCCCCACGAGTTGAGTGGCGGGCAGTCGCAGAGAGTCGCGATCGCCAGGGCGCTTTCGGTAGGGCCGCGCCTCGTGATTCTCGACGAACCGACATCCGCCCTCGATGCCTCGATTCAGGCTCAAATCCTCAACCTCTTCAACAGCATCCAGAGAGAATTCGGGATCACCTACCTTCTCGTTTCCCACGACCTCTCCGTGATCGGGCACATGTGCGACAGGATCGCCGTAATGTATGCGGGGAAGATAGTCGAGACGGGGACCTTCGAGGAGGTCTTCTTCGAGCCCCAGCACCCCTATACCGCTGCTCTGCTGGGGTCTGCCCATCTCCTCGGGGGAGGCGAGTTGGAGGAGAAGTTCATCCTGAGAGGCGAAATGCCAAGCCCGAGGAAGCCGCCGTCGGGCTGCACTCTTCATCCCAGGTGCCCCTTCGCGACGGAGGTCTGCAAGACGGAGTACCCGCCCTTGATAGAGGTAGGTGAAGGACACCTGGTCGCTTGCCACAACAGGCAGGACGTGCGAAGGGTGCTGGGCACTACCAGCTGATGTGCCTGGGAAGGTGGGCCCCAGGCCTCCTCGGTTGATCGCATCGCTTCGGATGATTCCTCGGGGATGGGGGTCTTGAAGGCGTAGTCAGAATTCTCGTGCGGCTTGGAGGTTGTTAAGCAGTCAGGGCATAACTATCGCCCGACCGAGGGAATTCCTCTCTTCTCTTCTCGAGGATTTCCGCTACATGGTAAACGGCTGCGTGAGAATGGAGCTCAAGGAGATTGTCTCCTCCATGAAGTCGCTTTCGAATCTTTGCCAGCTAGACGCCAAGAAATTGGAGCGCTAAGGAACCAGCGTTAGCCTTGCTTCGCCTTCAGCTCGACTTCGACTTCCTGCAGGTCCTTCATCGAGTCGACGTACCACCAGTTCCCATAGTAGGGGAAGGAGGTTATCTCGCCGTATGGGACGAGCTTCGGAAAGGTCTCCCTCTCGATGTCCCCCTTCTCAGGGAGGTACTTCATCAGCCTCTTCACGTTCGCGACGTAGACGCCGCCGTTGATCCAGACGTCTGGAAACTCAGGCTTCTCCTCGAACTTCCTCACGGTCCTGAGCTTGTCGATGTAGACGACGCCGAACCTCGATTTGTAAGGGACGACGAGCATCGTGACTGTCGTCTGAGCGGTCGAGCTGTGCCAGTCGGCCATCCGCTTCAGCTCGAGGTCTGTTATGACGTCACCGTTGAGAATGACAGCCGAACCTTCCGGTTCAACCCGGGCGAGAGCCTTCTTGATGGCTCCTCCTGTCCCGAGCGGCTCCTCCTCGACGCTGTAATCTATCGAGAGACCCTGGTAGGCCTTGCCGAAGTGGTCCCTCAGCTTCTCCCATCGGTACCCGCAGGCGAAGACAATCCCGTCGATTGCTGGGTTCTTCCTGAGCCACTCTATCTGGTGCTCGGAGATTGGCCTTCCATTGACGGGAATGAGGGGTTTGGGCTTGTCGTCCGTCAGCGGCCGAAGGCGTAGACCCTGGCCACCACTCAAGATTATGGCCTTCAACGTTATTCGCTTCGCCGACAACGTCGATATTAAGCGTTTTTTACGGCAGTCTGAATCCTATGAGGAGCCTCCCTTCCCAACGACCACGAGGCTGCCACCCCTTGCTCGGCGGGAGCACCCACTCCTAATCCACCTCGACAGAGCGATACTCCCTCAGAATTCAAAGACCGGCCTCATGTTGACCTGCAGGTACACATTCTCAATCACTTTCATCATTCCTCCTTGAGCTGCTTAGCGGCACGGCACGGCGATCCCTTGGCTGGTCACAGGATTCAGAATCTTACGGGGGGAGTAACGCCCGAAGGCGGCGGACCTCTTCTTCGTGAAGTTTGGTCAGCTCCGCCTGCTTTCGCAGGCTTCGAGCCCTGAATGTGGCTATCAAATTCTCATCGGTGGCGAAGCGCCTCAAGACGCGAACGAGCTCCTCGGGGTGGTTCATGTCAAGATACTGAAGAGAATTCCCGAAGACCTCCTCGACAACGATCTTTCTCGAGGTGATTGTAGGCAGCTTGCTGGCCACGAACTCGAAGAGGACGTGCGAGAGCGTGTGAGGCTCCACAGTTACGTTCACCGCCAAGTCACAGGAAGCCTTCAGACGCTCATACTCATCTCTTGGCAGGAATCCCACATACTTTACGTTCGGGGGAGCCTTCATCGCTTCGAACCGTCTCTTGAGCTTCTCCTCGGGGCCGCTGATGAGGAGTGTGAGGCCGTCCACCTGCCCCGCCGCTGCGCCCTCCGCCTCCATCATCTCAAGTGGGTGCCCCCCGTGCGATGCGATCGCGATGACGCGCGTTTGC
Organism: Nitrososphaerota archaeon; assembly: GCA_005877225.1. Taxonomy (GTDB): domain Archaea; phylum Thermoproteota; class Nitrososphaeria; order Nitrososphaerales; family Gagatemarchaeaceae; genus TA-13. Next base: position 713 of record VBPK01000154.1, on the reverse strand, counting down.
GAGTACTTGCGCCTCAGCGATTCGTCCCTCGAGTTTGGATTCCTCGGAACATAGTCGTGAATGAGCTCAACCCTCCTCCCTCCCATCCACCTCAGCTGAGACGCCCACTCCGAGTTGGGCGCTGTGTTCGCATACGCGGATGCGGCAACGAACCTCTCTAGGAAACCGATGACTCTCCCCACTAGACCGCCCACCGTCTTCAGCTGCCAGACGGAGTGGTGGTCGACGAGGAGTGTCTTTCTCGCTATGCGACTGTAGATCAGACAGGTGAGGGGACAGAAAATCGGCGGGTTCTGCGCGAAGACGACGCCAGGCCTCTCCCTCGAAAGAAGGATGAGTGTCTTCAGAAAGAGCGCGACGTAGCGGAGCGGAGCAAAATACCTAGGACCGTAAAGGATGGTCATGCTGACTCGCTTGCCTCCGGCGACCTCAGCCAGCTCATCCATGCGAAAGCCGAACGGCCCCCACACCAGAAATAGACTTACCACTCAGATCAAACCCCTATCATTTCTCCGGGTCCCATCGCACAACGCAGCGTCCTTGATACAGCTTTGGGCCAGATTCCAGACTAAGGCACCGAGATGTACTCCGATGTGACGCCACTGTTCTTCGCGAGTACGGAGTCCGTCGTCAGCAATATCTGCGCCCTCCCCGTCCAGGTCGCAATCGCGAAGCAGTCGGCCAGGGAGAGAGTCCTATTTCTGAATTTCCAG
>VBPK01000078.1 GCA_005877225.1 Nitrososphaerota archaeon | reverse complement strand
AGGGAGGTTTGGTTGTCTGCTTCCCGACGCAGAACTCCGACATTTTTTTGGGTGAGAAGCCGTGCTTCTCGAGTATGTCCTTGATTGAAGTTTCGAGGATTACGCGTTGTGATATGTCTTCGTGCGTAAGGTCCGTCTTTTCGGTCAAGACTTCTTCGTACATGTGCGAGAACGGGCCGTGCCCCGCGTCGTGTAGGAGAGCGGCGAGTCTGACCTCCTGAATCTCGTCATTGTCTATACCGATTCTCTTTGAGAGAGACTCGGCAATCATCCCCGCCACATTCATTGTTCCGATTACGTGTTCGAAACGAGAATGAACGGCGCCCGGGTACACCAAGTAGGCTCCTGCGAGTTGATGAATCCGCCTTAGCCTCTGTATGAAGGGCGAATCGATTAGGTCACGCTCGACCTCGGTTATCTTAACGTATCCATGAACTGGGTCCCTTATCTCGGCTATGGGCTTCAGTATCAATGGGGATGTGTTGCTATTCGTGTTTAAATCGTTTGGCCGGTCTTGACCGAGAGATGCTGGGAGACCGCCTTCACAATCGACATCTGGACGGACTGTGACCCTTCGTCTGCGTTGATGACGACCCACCCGAAGCGCCCCGCCAGTTCGAGGTAGGTCTTTCTAGCCCTTTCCTGCAGTGTGAGGTCTCCTTCATACCTGTCCTTGAGGTGGCCTCGGCGGTCGAAGAGCTTCCCGGTCGGGGCATCCAGAACGAGCACCAGACTTGCTTTCGGTAATCCTTCCTCCAGATTGACAAGCCAATCGAGGGGGAGACCGTTGGCAACTCCGTATACCAGGTTCGACTCAGTATACCTATCCACAATCACCACTTTTCCGTGGGAGAGGTAATTTTCTATCGTTTCGCGCTTCTCCCAGCGATTCGCTGCGAAGAGTATGTGGCTTAGGTGGGGAGAGTAGTCTCTCTCACCTGCTAGGAACTTCTTGAGCTCCATGCCGAGATGTGTGGTGTAATCCGGAAATGAAAGAATTTCAGTTCGTATCCCTCTTCTAATCAACCATGAGCGCAGGAGAGAGCTCTGGGTGCGCTTCCCGGCGGCGTCTATGCCTTCTATTCCTATTATGAACCCGACTCCCGAAGTCTCGACCACTGTCTTCTGCTTAAGGAAATCTAAAATCTTTTGCTCTGGAAGGGCTTGTGCAGGAGACATTGGGTCAATCTGATATGATCGTCAGGATTAGTAGGACGAGCGTCAGCGGTACCGCTACCATGATGAACCTCTTCGCAAAGGTCGAGCTGCGCCGAGCGAGTAATGCGAAATCCTCTATTGCTTTCGTGCCGAAAACGTGGACCTTGCTGACAAACTCGCCTATTCCATATCTACGATATGAGAGCCGGCTCTCCGCGATCTGAGCGAGCTTGACAACGTAGGATGCGACGTCGGATATCGGGGTTGCTTCGCCCAGTGCGAAATAACCGCGCTCCATCGCGACTCCGCGGGCTGCGAGGTTGTGAGAGTCCGAGGTGCAAAGCTCAATCAGCCTGAACCCCGCGCTCTCTAGCTTCAGTTTCACTTCTTCCTTCGACCCAGAATTTGCGTTGTTCGAGTCCACGAGAACGAGCGCCCATTTGGTCTTTTCAACCTCGAATGCCAAAACTCCCACCCCGGCGTCGCTTATGTCTGGCCCGTGGCTGAACTCCGCCTCGGACGAATGGGCAAAGCCGACGCGAAATTCATGCTCTTCTTCTCGTCTCAACCTCTCGATGAGGTCACGCCAAGGACGGTCGCTTGTAATTTCGAATTTTACTTTTTTGCTACCAATTGAATTGTGGGCGTCCACAATGGAGACCTCGAAACCGAATTCTTTCGCCACCGAGGCTAGCGTTCCCTCTACGGAGTATGTTATGTCGTCAGAGCTCAGGGGGGAGGAGGAGACTATGACAAGGGCCTGATTGCCGAGAGCGATACAGGCGGTGCTAAAATCGTCTATCTTGGCCAGAACCGGCCCTCGCATGTCCGCGGGCTGATTCTTGGTCTGAATGCCGGCGGCAAGGGTTGCTGTTTCGCTGGCGTATCGAACGCACTCGTCCCGGGTCGGAAGATTCTTTTCATGACCGCCAGGGCGATGCATCGTCAGAGCGGTCATTTGTTCGGCGTCGAACTTTTCAAAGAATAGCTCTGGTAGATTATAGCTCCCCACGGGAAAGAAAGGGCCGGGGTGTATCCCTGAGAGGACCAGGGTGGGTTGCTTGTTACGCATTTCAAACTTTATCACTCTTGTTCCGACAGATTCTTCAACCGAGTAGCGCGAAAGAGCTCTCTCCAGTTCTTCAGGGTTGTGCGCAGCCCAAGTCTTAAGGAACGCTTGGAACGTGTGAATAGCAGAGTCGTTGGTGAGGGTTCGTATTGCTTTCAGCTTGTAAATAAAGACGAAAGCGAGTGCGACTACGATGGCCCCTGCTCCGACCCCTAGCATAGAAACCCTGGCGAGAGTTCCCGACCACAGGAAGACGAGTGTTGGATGTATGATCGATAGAGGTCCGGCGAACCTCGTCTTCTCCACAAAGGCCCCATTGATTACCACGAACTCGAAAGCAAAGACCAGAAAGGCGCCAAATGATATTGTCACCAGGTTCTGAATTGACTTGAAGAGAGAGACGTAGAACAGCTCGGCAGCGACGGCAAATAGCCAGATGAGAGTCCCAGAGAGGATCATCGCGCTCACCCTTCTCGGCGTCGCAATCGAACTCGGTTCTACGACCTTGATTAGGTATTGGAGTACGAGTGTCGAGGTGAATGTCGTCGCGAGGCCTAATAGGGTCGAAATCAAGTCGAGATGTAGCCTGTCAAACGATAGGGCGAGCAGGACTGCCGAGACTCCTAGGTATGTGACGAGACTCGTGGATGAAGGGAGGGAGAAAAGACTCGTGTATCTTCTTGCAAGCTCCTCTGTCGAAGAAGAGGACAACAAAGACACTGGGTCAGCGGAATATCTGATTCATGATAAGCGATGTAATTACCAGAGTTATGGAGAAAGCCATGACTAGCTCAGGCTTGATCTTGATTCCCTCTGTCGCCTCGTTGAAGAACGTCAGTAGTCCCGCGCTCGATGCGGGAAGGGGATTGCCCTTCTTCTTGCCGCTCATGGCAATTCATCATCTTCGATGAAGGTTCTTAAGCGTAGCGTCTTCTGCCCAGTTAAGTTGTAGGCTGACGAGATGCTCGGATTAATGCCTCGACCGACAACTTAACAGAACCCAGAATCCGCTAGTTTGTCGGCATGCCGAGGGGTAGTGAAGCGTACAGCAAGATTCTCCGTCTTGTCAGGGAGCACGAGCGTTGGTTCGCCGACAGCCTACCGATGATAGCGAGCGAGAATGTGACATCGAAGCGGGTTCGCGAAGTTCTTTCATCAGACTTGGGACATAGATACGCAGAGGGTTGGCCGGGGGAGCGCGTCTATGCCGGCTGCAAGTACATAGACGAGGTCGAACTTCTCGCAATCGAGATGGCCAGGAAGCTCTTCAGGGCCGAATTTGTCGATGTAAGGCCGACCTCGGGAGTCGGGGCGAACTTGGCGGTCTACTCGGCATTCACCTCTCCAGGGGATATCATGTTCGCGCTTTCGATCCCCAACGGCGGCCACATATCTACGGGAAAGAAGGAGTTTTCCGGCTCTGCGGGACTCGTCCACGGCCTTGAGATTGAGTATTTCGCGTTCGATAAGGGTGAGATGAATATCGATGTGGATGAAACAAAAAGAAGGATGTCCAAGCTGCACGAGGCGGGCAAGGTCGTGAAGATGGCAATGTTTGGAGGTAGCCTCTTCTTGTTTCCTCATCCCGTTAGAGAATTGAGTGAAGCGGTGAGTGAAGCCGGGGGCCTAGTCTGTTACGACGCGGCGCATGTCGCTGGGTTGGTGGCGGGTGGGCAGTTCCAGGACCCGCTCAGGGAGGGCGCAGAAGTGATGACGTTCAGCACTCACAAGACGCTGTTTGGGCCGCAGGGTGGCGCTATCGCGAGCAGTCTGAGGCTTTCCGAGGAGATTAAGAAGGCGGTCTTTCCGGGGACGACAAGTAACCACCACCTGCACAGCGTTGCGGGGAAGGCCCTCGCGTTCGCGGAGTTCCTGAGGTTCGGCCACTCTTACGCAAGGGACGTAGTAAACAACGCGAGAGCTCTGGCAGAGCACCTCTCGGAATTGGGTGAGGTCGTACTAGGTGAGAAGAACGGGTTCACGAGGTCGCATCAGGTTGCCCTTGATGTGACCAAGTACGGGGACGGCGGTGCCATGGAGCGCAAACTCGAGGAGATGAACATCATTGTCAACAGGCAGTTGATCCCCGGAGACCTGCAGGCGGGTCGCCATTACACCAACCCGGGCGGGGTGAGGCTCGGTGTCTCGGAGCTGACGCGACTGGGAATGAGAAGGGGTGATATGATCGATGTCGCCGAGATAATTCATCTCGGACTTTCGACTGAAAGAGGGCGAGAAGTCAGAAGGAGAATCCACGAACTTAGAGCCCCCTTCAGGACCGTCAAGTATTCCTTCAGGTCGTCACCTGCTTATTTCTTTAGCTAGAGTTCGCGAATTCCGTGAGTTCCGTCTGGGTCGACCTCCCTCTACCCGGGAAGAGCTGGTCTAGTTCCCTCTGGGCCATCTCGAGACGGCTCTTCAGGTACTCGTCTACGTTGTAGTCTCTCGCGAGCCTCTGCGCTGTAGCCAAATATTTCTCCACGGATGCCTGAGTCAGTGTCTCACGTAGTTCGCTGCCGCAGATGTCACAGCGACTTGAGATTGGTGGTCTTCTATACGTCGCGCCACAACCCTTACACTTGAAGGCCTGCGAGGCATACTTCTTCGTGTTTCCCATCACGTCCCTTATCAGATGGGTTCTGATTATCGATTCGACGACTTCTTTCGTTGACACGGCTTCAATCTTGTCAGCCACTTCTATCTGTTTCGCGATCTTCTCTGCCAAGGTTCTCAGGGTGGAGTATGCTCCTCTGGAACGTTTTATTGTAATAGAGGAGGTGGCGTGGGTAAAACCGAACCCGAAGAACTGTCTCTCGCCCGCGAGCCTTCTTCCTATCGTTTCCACCATCGGTTCCAGTGACGCGGCGGGTGGATAGTTCTGGGTTGCTTCATAGAATTCTCTGGGATATCTCGAAGCGATATCGAAGTTATGCGCCTGATTGTCTACCTCGGCTGGAATTACGACCGGCTGTATAAGGAGAGGGGTGTCCATCAACCCACCGATCTGGTCGGGTATGTATTCCGTTGAGAAGTTGAGTAGTGTGTCGAGGAGGAGCAAAAGCGAGTCACCGTCTCCATCGCAGTCACGCCTCTTTGCGGCGTGCCAGCATGGACTGGCAAAACAGACCTGAGTAGACGCGAAACCAATCCTGCGACCGGCCACTCCGACCGATGTGTGGGGGGCCAATCCGATGACAATCCTTCCAATCAGGTCGGAAGCCTTCTTTGCCTCGTAGAACGGTTTGATGTTGTAGAGTGTGGCGAGTTCTTCATCGATGAAATTCGCCATGCGGACGAGGTCGTCTGCGATATCGATGGGGAGAATCACGTCTTGAGGCTTGATTTCTAAGATTTGGTCTATTCTCGTCAACCGCTCGCCTCTGTAGTCTTCGGTATAGCCTAACCTCGATAGCGTATGCAGGTCGGTCTTGATGTCTCTGGGTCTAAAGTGAGTTAGCGGGGCATTTGTGATGTCGATTCTCATCGTCCCGTCCTTGTATACATAGACGCTGTTATTGCTTCGGATGATACCCTTCTCCAGCGCCTCCGGCGTCTTCGACTGGCTGGTCAAACCGCGAACGCCTTTGACGGGTTTCGACGGGTCGTGCGGAACTCTTCTGATCGCGAATTCCACCTTGCTCCTGAGGTTGAACCTCGTTCTGGAATGAGTCACGGTCTTAATCTTGCAGCTCGGACAGACCGAATCGTTCGTGTCTTTGTTGCAGCGCGGACATGTGAGAAATCTCTGTGTCGCCTCGCCGCACTGGTCGCATCTGATCGAGGTGCGGCGGGCACCGCATGAAGGACAAACGAGGTTGACGATGTCGACCTCGACCGTTTCGCCCTTGCCAACCGCTGTGAGAAGATTTCGCGAAGGCCCGCCGCCCGGGCCGACTGGGAAGAGAGTGTGCACCGGCGGTTTGAGATGCCTTAGCATTGCCTTCTCCGGCCTCCCGACGCGTACGCCGACGGTAGCTGTCGTCTGCCTTCCGATTCTGATTCCTGAGAGGCCCCTAATCATATCTGCAGCGTCTCTGTAATCTTCCGAGGGTGGCACGGCTGAATCCAAAGCGAAGAGATGGGCGAGGATTACTGCGTCGTCGCCTTCAACCAGCGCAACGCCGCCCTCCACTCTATGCGGAAGTAATGTCCGTTCTAGTAGCAGCTTCACGCGATGTGATGTAATGTCTACCTCAACACGGTCGTTCGCGTAATGAGAAGCCCGTCGGACCTCAAGCAGCTCGGTCGCGGAGAGGCGGTCGAAACGGTAGGAGAACCGAGGGTGGAGGGGCACGTTCAACTCTTTGGAGAGTGTCAGTGCTTCCCTGGCCGAGATCCCCAGGGAGGGGTCGGCTGTTATTCTTTCCAGAATTTCTTTGTAGATTCGATCCTCACCGGGGCTCTGTCTCTTTGATAGCGAGAGGGAGGCGTTTTCGACATCTTGCGCCCACCACCCGACAACGTATGGCGATGGGGGGAGGTTCTTGTTGCTCTCCAAGAAGTCCCCAAAGCTGATTAGCACGTCTCCTAGGTCGATTACTTTAGCGAGTTCGCCTCGAACCTCCTCCGCTTGCTCAGCACTGTCTATCCTTCTGACGGAACCGTCTCTTAGCAGAACCGTGGGCCCCTCTATGCTGTCCACGAAAGCTATTGTCGCGGCCTTCCCAGGCTGGTCTACCTTGACTTGCGTCCCCACCACAACCGGAAAGTCCAGGAGTGTGGGCAGCGCGGGATGGATTCCGATCGTTGAGAGGCCGGTGTTAAAGGAGCGCCCATACCTCAACCTGAAGCCTCCCATTCTTCCGGGAGACGAGAGGACCGCTCTGCCAGAGATCACTTCCTCAAAGTGAGCACCTGCGTGCTCAGTCTCGCTGGAAGATTGTTGCGTCCCACCCCCTAGCTGTTCCAGCCACTCCCAACCCGAGACGTTCAAGCTCGCCAGTTTCTTCTCCAGTTTATGGGCCCTCCCGACCACCCCATCGTTCAGCACCCTCAGAGCCCCGCCTCTGACGCGATCGGTTCCGACCCTGCTCAGGTTTCTATGAACGACTACCTCCACGGGATCTGTTTCGACTCCGTCAATCTCCACTGGAAGGTTGGATATTGCTGACCTTACATCTTCATCGGTCACCCTGTACTGAAAATTCCCAACTTCTCTTTCGTAGACACGGAGTTCCTCGGTGTATCTGCCTATCTCTTCCTCTCTCGCCCTGTAACTCGACAGGCCGAGTTTCTTTGCCGTCAGGTCGGCTATCACGAGTGAGAAGGCCGCCTCGGTTCCCCCGGCAGACCGCATTGGGCCTGCATACGACACGGACGCGTAGCTGCTGTTGTCATCATTTTGCTTCACTGAGACGGTATAGATTCCTTGAATGGGTGCTACCGTGACTCCGTCGGTTATGACTGCGAGGCCCGCTCTGACGCCGTACTCGAGTGCCTTGGCGGTATCCATTCTTCCGAACTTCCCCAGCGCTATCTCCTGAGAGATGTTGATGGCGGCTTTCTCCTTGCTCGTTGTCGTGAGAAGGATTCTCAGGCGCTCCGCGAGCCCCTCGAATTGGTCCAGGCCGAGCATCTCGTTCACCCTGTCCGCGAGGTCGAAGACCGTCCTAGGCTCCACGCTGTAGTTGGGGTCGTGGCCTCTCGACCTGCCGATTTCTGCGATGCTGTAAGCTTGTTCGTACTGGGAGAGGATGTCCTCGTAGTATGGGTTCAGATGGTCAGGAAAGGGCGCGAGTTGTTTAGACCGTTCCCAAGCGGACTTGGCGTCGAATGGCATTGAAGCTCCCTCTGCGCTCCTCCCCTATCTGTGTCTTATGCCTTTGACGATGTTCGTCAGGATTCGTTCGCAACCCTCCTTCTTGAGAGGTTCATCTTGGATATGAGGCAGTTATATGTAGAAGAGAGAGGAAGGAGACGAAGAAATAAGCGTTGTAGTGTTTTACCCTGACAATTTCAAAGATGGTTATGATGAAGGAGAAGAGGACCCCTACGGGAGCCTCTTCGGCTGTCGAGATACAATCGTGCGTCTCTAGTGGGATTAAGTCTGCAGTGAAGCACGTCAACTGTGACGGACAAAAATTATGTGATATGTGACGTGCTCTCTTCTATCTCACAAGGTGGAGTCGATAGAGATGGCGGAGAGACATTTTCTTTTGCGTTTCCCGCCTATCCGTGCCTTATGCTTTCGATAATGCCCGTTAGGATCGGCTCAAAATCATCCTTCTTGAGAAGGTTGCCAACAACAATCATATCGGCGCCGGCTCGTGATATTTCCTTGGCTCTGTCTTGTGATGTGATGCCACCACCGACTATCAAGAGCCCCGAGTAGTGTTTCCGAACCGTCTTGATTGTTTCGGGAGGCACTGTCTCTGACGAGCCGCTCCCCGCTTCCAAGTATAGTGTCCTCATCCCCAGATACTGCGCCGCCAGTGAATACATTACAGCTAGGCTCGGCTTATCGAATGGGATACCGTTCGCCTGCCCAACGAAGCTCGTGCTGCTGGCGCTCCCAAATACCAGATATCCCATGGGAATGCTTTCCAGTTGACTCTTGTACACTTTCAGAGCCCCCAACGCTTGAGCGCCGATTATGAAGTAAGGATTGGTAGAGTTCAGGAGACTGCTGAAGAGTATTGCGTCCGCGTAGTGCGATACGCCTGTGATGTTACCTGGAAACAGAATCACAGGGCATCTCACGCTCTTCTTTATCCTCGTCACAACCGAGTCGAGTTGCCGCTGATCCGCTACCGTCGAGCCTCCAACCAGAATCGCTGAGACGCCTGCCCGCTGCGAGGCGGTTGCGACTGTCGCGGCTTCCGAGGCTGTGAAATCCTCCGGGTCAATCAACGCTGCACAGATGCTTCCTGTTTTTTGGGCCCTCGAAAGAAGTAAAGATTCGATTCTTCCAGGCTGCAAACTAAGCGCCTGCTCGCGCGAAGTCGTCTACAAATGTGTTGTATACATCTATTTCTGCGCGGCGTGTGGGGTACCTTAGTTCTCGACGTAGCCCACAACCAGTGTTGCCACACGCCACCATGAACACCGTGTCTTGTGAGGTCTCGTCTTGATGTGATGTGATACGTACAGTCAACATCCCGCAACGAGGGCACGCAAATACCTTCGGGAGCGATCTCTTTACAACCCGCAAAGTCTTCCTTCTTCTGCGACCCATCTTCCCGGGCAGGACTTTACAAGCGACAGATAAAACATTCGTGGTAAGTGCGCAATCAGATTTGGTTTTGTCCACAGTATCGTACCCGCTTTATCCTCTACACCGGTAAAGCTTTATCGAAAATTACTGTTTACCATGTATTTGTGCGTCTAAATAGTGTATTCGAGATAAGAAAGGTGCAATAACTGTAGTTCAGGTAGCGGGAGTTTTTAATACCAACTTGTATTATGTCATTCAGTTATGGGGTACGAGTACGCAAGAAAGCTGGGAAGGTTATCCGCCCTGACTGAAGCACAAATCGAATCGCTTCAATTGCATCAAAGAGTGCTTCGCGGCGAAATCAGCTCGAAAGAAGCGGCAAATCTGAGGACACCACACCCGGTCAAGGTAGGAACGTATCACAGGGTACTCGATCAGGCTTTGCGAAACCTTCATTCTGCCATCTGGACAGTGATTGTTGGCTTGAACTTGGGTCTAATTCGCGGCGAAGAGCTCAAGCGCCTCATCGAAATCCTCCCGTCAAGCTTTGAACCTGACGAGGCTCACCAAGAGGAGCTTCTGGATGTGATTCGCGAGATTGTGAGGAGAGTCGTGATTGAGTGACATGCTTTATAATCGTGTAACATCACAGCTGGGGCGTCCTTGGACGGCGACGTAATCACATACTTTGCGGCAGGGATAAGCGGTTTCTTCGTAGTGTTAAGTTGGGTTCTCCTGTCCAGGTACAGGAATCTTACGGCGAAGGTTGCAGAATCTACCGAGCTCGGTCGCGACATCTGGAACGCCTTGGATTCTCGCCTCAAGAAGCAGGACGAGAGGATTCTTGATCTTATGACGAAGTTCGAAGTCTATGAATCAAGGTTAGCCGAAGCGCAAGTGCTTACAGCCACAAAGGAACGCACACCCTTCCGGACTACAAAGGTGGAGTTGCAGCCACAGCCGGAGACGGAACTGAAGGAGGACCGAAGGGAGGAGACGGAGCCCGCCGCACCAACAAAGGAGGGCCTGGAACCAACAGAACGCGTCGTACTCCAGCTCCTCTTAGAGCGTCCCCGGACCTCGATTGAAATCAAGACGCTCGTGAAAAAATCTCGAGAGCACTCCGCCAGATTGATGAAGACTCTCTTCGAACGGCGCCTCGTTTCTCGAGCTGACGAGAAGAAACCCTTTGTGTATGAACTAACGGAAGAGGGACGTCGTTACCTGTCGGCGAGCTGAGCAGTCTTCAGATAGACTCTCCGATACACCCACGAATTGCCAAATTTTTCGCGCCGTAAATGATTCTTATCAGCAAGCCGAGAAAGGTACGTGGAGACTGTGGCGAGCCTCACTGGCAAGCCGTATCTTTCCTCGAATTCCTGAGCTACGTCGGAGGAAGAAAACTCGCCGCCAGGGAACGATGTTTCAATCAGACCGTACAGTTTCCCGAAAAAAGTGTCTTGACTCGGTGTGGGTCCATGACCATCTTCGACTGGGACGTTTATCATCTCCATCAAGTCCATGACTTTCATCACCTTCTCTCTCGACAGCTTCCCTTCGAGGGCCAGAGTGTACTTCGTTCCTTCATCATCTTGGAGTTCGATCTTGACCCTCTTTCGCAAGTCGGTGAACACCTCCCCTTGTAAGGCTGATTTAAGGCACTCTGGGTGTGAACTTGTGAACTATGCAACAAGAATCTTTGACCACACAATGAGAGATTCTGGAGAGTTCACAGGTGTTCACTAGACTCCGTCTGCGAACGCCTCTGTAACGGCTTGTTTTGCACTATAGGAGCGAGAATCGACCCCCTCTTGGACCAAAGGCGTAGAGTTGTTCCAGTGGAAACATTGGGGTCTGCTATCATCTCGCTCTGGGGTCTAGTTCACTCTGGTTCACTATGCACCCCCGACCCCTCTCTTTCCAGTGGAAAAAAACTCGGTATGGAACCGACCGTTGTGGACGAGGCTGCGATGCTTGGTTTCGAATATTAGACATCTTGGCTTATCTTGATCGTTCTTCAACCAAGAACGGGCTACGTGCCGTGCAATTCTAACAGCCACGAAACCGTTCACCTGTAGCACCGGAAATGATGGGGCGGAGAGCTTATCTAACCAGTGTTTCCACTGAAATATGAATGGCCGAAAAGGTCGATTCAATCTTCAGGAGAGCCAAAGAAGGCAAGGCCCTATTCGTCAACAGAAAGGTGCTCACCCCCGAGTACGTTCCGGACAAACTTCCTTTCAGAGAGAACCAACTCAACGGGGTCGCCGAAGTCCTTGCGCCAGTCCTTCACGGCTCGAAACCATCTAACCTCCTCCTATACGGAAAGACAGGTACTGGAAAGACTGCCGTGGCGAAGTATGTACTGGGAAGACTTCAAGCCGAGACCTCGGAGTCCACACTTGCGGTATCATACGTAAACACGAGAATCGCAGGAACAGAATATAGAACTCTGGCCGAATTCGCCCTATCTCTCGGACTATCCAAAAAAGAAATCCCTTTCACCGGCCTCTCTATCGGAGAGCTGATCAGCCGGATCTTCGAGCGGATTCGGTCTGGAGGGCGTCAGGTGATCTTCGTAATTGACGAGATAGACTACTTGGTGAAGACCCGCGGCGACGGCAGCCTGTACGAGTTCACAAGGGCGGGGGATAGAATAATCCCCGGCTCTTTGAGCCTGGTAGGCATCTCCAACGACCTGAAATTCAAGGAAGACCTTGACCCACGCGTACTCAGCAGCCTAGGAGAGGAAGAGATGGTGTTCCCCCCGTACAACGTAGACGAGTTGAAGGAGATTCTGAAGGAGAGAGCCGCCATAGCCTTCGAACCCTCTGCATTCTCCGAGTCCGCGATCAATCTGTGCGCAGCGATGGCCGGGTCTGAACACGGCGACGCGAGGCGGGCGGTGGACTTGTTGAGAATAGCTGGCGAGGTCGGCGAACGCGAAGGGCTGCAGACAGTCGACGACACGTGCGTAAGGAAGGCCTCCGACAAGATGGAACACGACCGCATCGAAGAGGCAGTTCGTTCTCTCCCTCTTCAGAACAAAGTCATACTGCTGGCCGTTTCGAGGTTCATAGGCGGAACAAATACAGGCGAGGTCTACCTCGCCTATAGTTCGATAGTGAAAAAGACTTCGACGGAGCTACTGACACAACGCCGAGTCAGTGGCATCCTTGCAGAGTTGGACTTGCTGGGTTTGGTCGAAGCGGCCGTAGTGAGTAAGGGAAGGCGTGGGCGAACAAAGAGAATAAGGTTGCTCCTCGAACCCGAAACACTGAACAAAATACTCGGAGAGGATCCTGCA
>VBPK01000153.1 GCA_005877225.1 Nitrososphaerota archaeon | reverse complement strand
GTAAAGTAATCAGAATCGTGATCGTGATCCTTTAGTCACAGTACACTGTCTATTTTTCTAGAAAATATCTCCCGGAGACTTAAATCTATTATAGTTGTGAAGCTACCAGCGTGGCGAAAAAAGCAACAGACGCTACCATTGTAGTGCCGCGGACAGCGGCAGTCACAGAGGGGGTCGTCTCTGCCAGACAGCTTAGATTCATCATCTTCGGTTCCACCATGGGTACCCTGATAGACTGGTACGACTTCTACATCTACGGTTCGCTAGCGACGATACTCGCAGCGCAGTTCTTTCCTTCTGCCAATCTTCTTCTTTCCTTCTTGGCCGCAGTTGGCGTCTTTGGGGTAGGATTCGCCGTTAGGCCTTTCGGCGCACTCCTCTTCGGATGGATGGGAGACAAGTTCGGAAGGAAAGTTACGTTCATGATAACCATACTGGGTATGGGTGTATCAACGTTCCTCATCGGGCTTCTTCCAACGGCCGCGCAGGTAGGTGTCTTCGCAGGAGTACTTCTTGCGATCCTCAGGATAATACAGGGCCTCAGCCTCGGAGGAGAATACGGAGGGGCCGTCATCTACGTTTCTGAGCATGCGCCTGACAACAAGAGGGGATACTACACATCTTGGATCCAGACCACGGCAACGGTCGGCTTCTTCCTGGCCATCGCCGCAATCCTGGTCACTAGATTGCAGATAGGCTCCTCAAATTTCTCAGACTGGGGATGGAGGATCCCATTCCTCGCATCGGCTTTCCTACTAGCTCTTGGCGTTTACCTGAGATTCAAGTTCAGAGAGACGCCGTTATTCAACTACATCAAACAAAAGGCCCAATTATCTAAGAACCCCTTGAGGGAATCATTCGGAAAGAACTGGAAGCCGATAGCTCTGGCACTATTCGGAGCGGTTGCTGGGGAGGGCGTGGTGTGGTACACGGGCCAATTCTGGCTACTGTACTATCTTCAGAACGTTGCCAAGGTGGACTTCATAACTTCGAACCTTGTGCTTCTAATAGCCCTCGCAGCGGGCACGCCTTTCTTCATACTCTTCGGATGGCTATCTGACAGGATCGGAAGAAAGAAAATCATGCTGCTAGGCAATCTACTCGCAGCGGTTACCTACGTTCCTATCTTCATAGGGATCTCATACGGTGCCTCAACCGGGAACATCGCCCTGATGGCACTTCTCGGCTGGCTACTCGTGGTGTACGTGACGATGGTCTACGCCCCGATCGCGGCTTACCTGGTCGAACTCTTTCCTACAAGGATCAGGTACACTTCGCTCTCCTTCCCGTACCATATAGGTAATGGGTGGTTCGGTGGATTTGTACCCTTCATAGCTACAGCCCTGATTCTGACCTTCGGGGGTGTCGTGTACGGGACGAAAGGAGAGGTGCTTTCCATCTCCAACCCGTACGTGGCACTGGCCTACCCCATAGCAGTGGCTTTGATGACCTCTATCATAATGGCACTCTTCGTGAAGGAAACAAAGGGTACAAAAATCTGGTCGGAGATACAGCAAATCAGCGCCTAAGACAGGCGCAGGACATGTGTGGGTCGGTCGGTAGGTGTGCCGGCCGTAACCTATCGCCCGACGCGCGGCCAATACCCGGCGGAGGCGCAATGAACCCATGCACGGCCATATTGTCCAAATGAAAATTTGATTGTTAAGATGTTCTAGACTCTAGACTTAGCAGGAATTCGTAAACGTCGCTGAATGGAGCACTGTCAGATCACCAGAAGGAATTCTGAGTGTGACGCAGGTCGTTTTCTGCGCTTCGATTGTGGCGATGAACGAGTAGTGATTGCTGAAATAACTGACGTTGAAGTAATACTGACCCAACTCGCAGCAGAAGGTAACAATCCCACTGCCATTCGTGCGCACCGTTCCCAGGCTTGTTTGAACAGTTGAAGAGCAGATAGTTGCGACGTACGCAACCTGGACCGGCACCGACCCGATCGGTTTCCCACTTGAGCCGTTGTCGACCGTCAGGATTAAGCTTCCTTCGGCGCTGTAGGTACAGGCGCGCGACACCATGAGAGCGTTGGTGTTGAGGACTGTCTCCGTTGTGCGAGTTCTTGACCCAGGTGACGAGGTGAGATTGCCTATTTGGTAATGGAGGATATAGTTCTACTGACCAGAACGCCAGTTCCATGGGTCGACCGCTTTTGTCCCCGTCGAGGCAACCCCCTCCTCCTTTCCTCCGGCCCCGTCATCTCCGAAGAATCAGTTGAAGGAGCGGGGGTGTACGCACCAAGCTCCGGCGAGGCGAGGTGTTCAGCCCGTCCGCTACCTATCACCCAACGCGCAGATGATATCCCGGCGGAGGCGCAATGAACCCTAGGCACGGGAGGCTAAGAATTGCCAGGTATTGCTAGATTGGTCGAAGCAGCAGGTCGGGTAAGTTTCCATCTGAATGATTTCAATCATAGACGCTCTTCCTGTGTTCGAACCTGAGCAGGATGAGCCTGTCTCCCTGGACCGCGTAAATCAGTCTGTACGGCTCCACTCGGATTGTCCATTCGCCCTTGAGCCCGTATCTCAGAGGCTTTCCGAATTCCGGGTTCTCAGCAATCTTCCTAATCTGCTTCTCAAGCTTCTCCTTTAGAGAGTTGTCGCGAATTTTCCTGACATCATGTTCAAACTTCTGGGTGTAGGCTATGCCACGGATTTCTACCATTCTTTCAGCTCTTTGAAGAATGCCTCTTTGGAAAGGACGCCGTACCTGCCCTCTTCGATGTCCTTCCAAGCCTCTTCAACGAGCCTCAGGCTCTTCAGGTCCTCGGCCGACAGGCTGGATTCGACCTTCTTCAGAACGATCATGTCTTTCTCAGTAGCGACGGCAAGCACGCTTCCTTCTCTGATGTCGAGCTTTTTCCTGATCTTGGTCGGTATGACTATCTGCCCTTTCGAACTTGCCCTGGTGAATTCTATCCCTTGAACCCGTTTTGCCATATGGGTAAGATATTCCTACCTGTATTTAAATTCATCCGAACCAGATTGACCTTCCAGCCGGATGGCCTATCACACTGATTCAGAGGATGCGGCTGTAGAGTATCGCGTTGAAGTAGGAGGGGTGTGCGCTGGAAGCTTTCAGGCAACTTGTTCAATACGTGAGGCACCTATCACCCAACGAGCGGATGATACCCGGCGGAGGCGCAATGAACCCTATGCACGGCAAAAAGAATTCACGCTCGGTAATACTTATATCGTAATACGTCAAAGGTAGACCCATGTCAGTGGTAGTCTCTGCCAAGGTTCCCAAGGAGTTGAGAGAGCGTGCTCGCAGGTACGGGATCTCGATAAGCAAGGTGGTCAGAAGGACACTGGAAGCGGAGGTTGCAAAAGCTGAGGAGGAGAAACTTCGTACTGCGCTTGACGAGGTCAGCCATAAACTCAAGAGAAGAGTGGCGAAAGAAGACTTGGTCAGGGCTGTGCGTGAAAGCAGAGAAGGAAGGTAATTGCCCTACCTTCTTGATGCCTCGGCTCTCCTCAACATCATAATCTCACGGGGGCAGAAGGCGCTAGATGTGGTCAGAGGCCATTTCGTCTTGGACCTGACCTCTTATGAAGCGGGCAACACTCTCTGGAGGCTGAGCGTCCTTCAGAACAAATTGACTATTGAAGCGGTCGATTCTACACTCGGAGTCCTAACGAAGTTGATGGAACAGACAAAGGAGATGAATGTGCGCAACATGGACCTGGTCTCCATCATGAATGTTGCAAGAAACGAGAGGACGACTTTCTATGACTCGGCTTACATCGCCGCCGCCAAAGATCGAAAGCTTACCTTGGTCACGGACGACGGACGCCTTTCAAAAGCAGCCTCCAAGTATGTCGAGGTAAGAGGTTCATCGGAACTCTGAGCATCCTTCTTCCAGCCTTCACGCTACTACTTCTGGAAGCTCAGTTAGTCGCTACCTATCACCCAACGCGCGGATGATATCCCGGCGGAGGCGCAATGAACCCTAGGCACGGCAGAGACAAACAAGTTCTGAATGCGCATTACATTTCAATCGCCAATAGTTGGCAAGTTTTGGGGCGAGACCGAAGTCCGTAGCCTGGCTGGAGCGGCCGTGACCGCGGCGGTCGTGGGCGATGCATCGGTATGCGCGGGAGGCCAGGAACAACATTTGGTCCTCCCAGGCACCCGCACTCAGTGGCCATCCGTGACTAAAGACGACTGGCTGTCCCGTACCCCAGTCCTTGTAACAAATTTGCGTACCATCTTGGGTCGTGATTGTACTCATATGATGCTCCGCTGCTCATGATCGATTGGAAACCGAGCTAATCATCGTTTTGCTTTGCTGCAGCCTGAATCAGCTCGAAGACCTTATGCGGATGCGAGACGATGGAAGCATGGCTCGACTCCGGAACCGTTACCGTTGTGGCCTTCATGCGGCTGGCGAAGAACTGCTGAACAGAGGGCGGAAGTAATTGATCTTTCCCTCCGATTAAATACCATGATGGAATGCTCTTCCACGCCACTGCTGTAGTTGGATCGCTCAGGATATTCACGTTGGCTGGCTTCTGTACCGTGGCCATGATGCTTGCCTTTCGGCGCTCGACATCCGCGCAGAAGGACTCTCGGAACTTCTGCTGATTAAAGAACAGGAATGTCCCAAAGTTGTTTGGATACGTCACCGGGAACACATTCGCAAGACCTGGTCCAGGAGAATATTGGCCAAGCACCTCACCCATATCGGGCGCGAAAGCGTTGCAATATACCAGGCCGATCACGTTGGATAGTCCGGCCCCTGCGTTTGTGATTATCACCCCACCGTAGGAATGCCCCACCAAGACGGTCGGTCCCTTGGCCTGCTGTATGACACCGAGCGCCGCGGTCACATCATCCGCAAGATGGGTCGTGAGCGGAAGCTGTGGTGCGTAAACGGTATAGCCTTCTTCAAGCAGCAGCGGGATGACTCCGCTGTAGCTGGTAGCATCGGCCCAGACGCCGTGGACCAGGACGACGTTGATGCCGTTCGAGCGGACGGTGGGAGTGAGTTCAACACCGGTCTCGCTCTCTCGTAGTGTGGCGGCGACGGCTGGAAGGGGAGAGGAAAGTACACCGCTTGCAAGGAGAGCCGCACCAGCGGCACCTCCCAAAGCGAGTTGTCCGAGAAATCTCCGCCGGGTCGAACGAGAGGTAGTCTCTGAGTCCGAATCCGTAGTTTCGGTCATATTGATTTGTCCCCACAATGTATTACATTGCATACTTAATAAATTGCCAAAGTGAGTAGAAGAATGGTTGCAAGAAGTACTCTCCGAAAGTCAGGAAGCATGGAATTCACAACCTCTATCGGTATGAGCACCCAGAAGGCTACCGTTCCTGCTACACGTGTCTTAACGATGGGTCCGGACTTGTGGTGGTTGTTCTGGACCTGCTGACCCACAAGGAGTACGAAAGGGTCTTCGGTTACTAAATGGGGACGCTGGTTTCGAAGAGCTCGCGCAGCTTCGGGTTGTCGATGCCGGTGTATATGATTCTGGAGCTGTTGAAAGTTATCTTGCCGGAAGCTTGTAGGTACTCCAGAACTCGTGCGA
>VBPK01000077.1 GCA_005877225.1 Nitrososphaerota archaeon | reverse complement strand
AGTGCCGCCTTCACAGGATATCGAGGTCTGTCACTGGTGTCGAGCGCGGGAACCAGTCTTTTTATCTCGTCGGGCCATATGACCCGGCTGTTGACTCCAAGAGCCTTGTTGACCTCCGCCCTCCTCCAGAGGCCATTTAATGCCGAGTCCGTGTGGGCAAGGCTTAGGTGGCCAATCTGCGAGAAGAGAAGGTTGAAGTTGAGCTCCTTCGAGAGCTCTTCGTAGAGCTTCAGACTCTCGCTGTAGAAATGTACCCCCTCCACGGTCATGTAGTTGGCCCTGATGATGGCGGTATTCCTACCGCTGTTCCCACCGCCCAAGTAGACCTTGTCCAGGACTGCTACGTTAGTGATCTTGTGATTCTTTGCAAGATAGTAAGCAATCGAGAGGCCGTGAACTCCCGCACCGATAACTACAACGTCGTATCTCGGTTTCAGTTTATGTCTCTGCCACATCTTCTCCTTTCTGAACAAGGCTCGCAACTCGATCGCCCTAACCTGACGACCTCGAACCGCCCAACCTATCGTGAGCGTCGAGCCCGAACGGGGCGATTCCATAGTCAT
>VBPK01000076.1 GCA_005877225.1 Nitrososphaerota archaeon | reverse complement strand
CCATCGAATCGCACTATTGTTGAGTGGACCTTTGCGAGGCCGGCCTCCAGGCAGAAAGGTCCGCCTGTCTCTCTACCCGACAAGTCCACTTGAACCAGCTTCCTGAGAACCGCCTCGCTGGACGGCCCCCCAACTGTGAACCCAGCAAGGATCGAGGAGACGTTGGTGAGATTTGCTCCGTCCTCCAATTTCAGCATACCCTCAACGTCAAGGACGGAGGTGGACTTGAACGGTTGCGTGAGGAGGAGCGCGCGCTCCTTCGTCAGCCTGCAAGCGTAAATCAAGGAGAAGCGCTTACTCCTCACATCTCGCTCTGATACCTGACTCGAAAGCTTGACCTCTCCCGCCTTCCTTGGGATGACTACAGAGGACAGGTTCTTCTCCATGAACTTGTCGATCTCGGTCCCCTTGACGTCAACCTTCCCGTAATGGCTGATGTCGCATATTCCGACGGAGCGGAGAACATTCCTGAACTCGTCTTCCGCCCCTCTGTAGAATCTCGGAAGAATCCATCCATCAAGGTCTGCCATCTTGGCACCCAACTCCACGTGCCTGCGATGGAGGGCTGTTCTCCTACTTGGCATCTCGCTCACTCATCCTGATGCTACCCCACTGCTTCGTCATGCCCTCAATCTCTTCCCCTCTGGGTCGTAGAAGGGCGCCAATGTGACCTCCGCACCATTCAGCGCATCGTCGGACTTTACCCTTATCAGTGAACCTTCCTTGTAATACTCTGGACTGACGAGAGCCATACCCACGCATCTGCCAACTTTTGGACTGAACCTTGAGCTTGTCACGAAACCGATATGCCGGCTCCCGTCCTGCGAGAAGACTTGGTCGCCGTCATGCGCAACCATGGAGTCCTTCATGACGAAACCCACAAGCATCCGCTCGGGTTCCTTCTTCTCGGCTGCGACCAGCGCAGCTTTACCGACAAAGTCCTCCTTCTCGAACTTCACGGTCCACGCCATGTCCGCCTCGAACGGATTTGACAGGGCGTCTGTATCTTGCCCTACGATAACGTGCTTCTTCTCCAGCCTCAGGACCCGTTGTGTCTCGACCCCGAATGGCTTAACTCCGAACTCCTTTCCGGCTTCAAGAAGGGTGTCCCAGAAATACTCGCCGAACTCGGCAGGGAAGTGTATCTCCCAACCGGTCTCGCCCACGAATCCAATTCTGAGCAGGATGCATGGAACCCCGGCCACCTCCCCTTCGGCGGAGTTCATGTAGGGGAACGCCCCACTGGAGAGGTCGACGGTCGTTAATTTTCGAAGGAGGTCTCTGGCTTTCGGACCAGCAACGTTCACTGCACCCAGACCAGCGGTCACGTTGGTGATGTAGGCGTCCAGCCTTAGTGCGGTAGCCCACCAGACGAGCCACTCTTCGACGAACTCTACGTTCCCAGTCGTCGTCGTGATAAAGTAGTGAGTCTCGGAGAGCCTTGTCACAGTCCCGTCGTCCAAGACTATTCCAGCGTCGTCGCAGATGACTCCGTAGCGGCTCTTTCCGACCTTGAGTGTCGAGAATATGTGCGTATAGACAAAGTCCAGAAGCTTCCCGGCATCTCTTCCCTTAACATCAAGCCTCCCCAACGTGCTGACGTCGATTACCCCAACGCTTTCCCTGACTGCCTTGTACTCCTCTTCCACAGAGGTGTAGACGTGAGGCCTCTTCCACTCCCCCATGTCCATGATTCGCGCCCCGAGTTCGATGTGCTTGTAATGTATGCCTGTGAGTTTCACTGGATGAAGCTCGGCTCCCGCGAGTGCTCCCATGGCGACGGGCACGAAGGGTGGGCGGGAGACCGTCCTCCCCGTCTGAGCTATCGAGCGCCCCGTAACTCTGCTGCAGAGATGGAGCGAAGGCATGGAGCACATCTTCCCCTGGCAAGGACCCATCGTCACCGTACTGTATCGCTTGAGGGTCTCTATATCGTCGAACCCCTCGAAGGTCGCGAGCGAGATATCCTTCGCCACGACATCTTCGCAGACGCACACGAACCTCTTCCGCATCTTGTCGGATCCAGGATATTCAACGACCAGCACCTCGGGACCTCTCGTGTGTTTCATCCCCTCCCGGTACTTGCCCTCATACTGAGAGACTAGCCTGGAGTAGGTCTCGAGCGACTTTCTTTGATACTCGACCTTCAGTTCCGTACTTCGCGCCATCGCGGGGAGATTGGCGGCAGCGCTCAGCCCCGCAACCTTGCCTTGCATTATTGCGATGTTGAGATCATGAATCCCGGTCAGGTCGCCACAGACATAGACGGTGGGTTTGAGTTCTCGAGGGATAAACTCCCTCAAGAGCTCGTCATAGATCGTTCGAGAACCAGTCTGATTCAACAACCAAGCTTCGGTCTCAAAGCCTGTCGAGAGGCTTACCAGGTCGCAGCTCACAACCCTCTCCGTACCATGCACCAACTCGCCCTCGTTGTCAACTTCGCATATCACGATGGAGCTCACGTGCTTCGACCCTCGCGCCTCTTTCACCGCCCATCCCAGAAAGGTCTGAACCTTGGCGTCCTCAATCTCGGCCAGTGTTTCAGGCGCTCCGACCGCCTTCCTGGAGTCGATGTACGCTTCCAGCTTGACGCCTGCATCCATAAGCGTGCGAGCGACGCCGAGACCTGAATCGTTGTTCGAGACGACTACTGCCCTCTTTCCTGGGATGACACCGTACAGATTGATCAGACGCTGCATCCCCCTCCCCAAGAAGACCTCGGGAAGGTCGTTATTCTGGAAGACCGACGGGAATTCGTGAGCTCCAGTTGCGAAGACGAGTTGTTCGGCGCGTAGCCTGATCTCACTGTTTCCCCGTACGATGCCAATCAGGTTCGACTCGTATATTCCGAATGCTGTCGAGTTGTCGAGGACTGTCATGTTAGGGCGGTCTCTAACAGCCTTCTCGAGTGTTGAGGCCACGGCGGAGGACTTGAGCCCAGAGTACGCCCCCTCGCCGGTCGCAACGTCTATGCTCAAGGTCTCGCCGGAGTACCGGAGGTGCCCTCCGAGAGCGGGTTGGTCGTCAACCAATACAACCCTCGCCCCGGCGTTGCCGGCCTCCAGCGCCGCGAAGATGCCACAAGGTCCGCCCCCAATCACTGCCACGTCAGCCTGGAGATTGAGGTGCTCGAAGCTGCTGGAGATAATAGATCGACCATCCTTCGGACCCTTACCGGTCGCAGAGGCGATCTCCTCCTCGATGTCGCCGAGCCCGGTGAGCCGGCGGATAATCCACTCAACCCTAGACCATTCGATTGGTGGGTTGATGAAAGTCTTGTAGTAGAACCCGACGGGGAGGAACCGGCCGATCTTGTCGATAACGGAAAAGATGTCATGCTCGAGTGAAGGCCAGCAATTCTGAGATTTGACCTTCATCCCCGCCCTGACTCTCTCGGTGCATGCCTTGACGTTTGGGACCCCATCCACGCTCATCAGGCAGTTGGGGCATCTTCCCGAGACGCAGAGTAGGCCTCTCGGCCGGTGATACTTGAAACTCCTGCTGAAGATTCTGACCCCGGATGCGTACAGGGCAGACGCAACAGTATCACCCTCAAATGCACTCATTCTTCTACCGTTGAATTCGAAGTTCAGCATCTTCGACCTGTCGAGGAGTTCAGATGGAGAAGGCTCCTTACTCCTTCCATCCCTTTCTTCGCTATTAGTGGGGCGGGCACCCTCCATCGTTAGACCAGCTCTTCTCCCATCCAGAAGGTCCTCATCACGGAGTTGTCCCGAGTATCTCTTATCGCGAGAAACCACTTATGACAGCCAAGCCTGTGAAACCACCACTCCTGTTGAACGCCTGCGACGTTCTCCCTCATGTATACATACTTCATCCACTCCTCGGAAGAGGAGTTGACTCTCGGCCTCCTGTGAGCCTCCCCCCCAAATCTGAATTCGTATACGTCTCTCTTGCCGCAATTCGGACACTCAAGCAGGAATCCCATGGTATCTAGCTCACTTCATCCCTCCCAGGTGATAGTTTTTGTACAGTGAAACCATCAGAGGTACGTCAGGTATCGGTCAACTTCCCACTGACTGACTGTGCTGTGATACTCGTTCCATTCCCTCATCTTCATCTTGGCATAATACTCCGCAAACTCCTTCCCGAGCGCATCAAGACTCACTCTGTCCCTCTGGAGCTCGTCGACAGCTTCCTTTAGTGATCCGGGGAGTATTTCGATCCCGCGCTCCTCCAAGTCCTTCTCAGTCGTCCTGTACATGTTCCCCTTATTCATCGGTCCCGGGTCGAGCTTTCTGTCTATCCCGTCGAGGCCTGCCGCGAGCATCGCCGTGGTTGCGAGGTAGGGATTGCAGGCTGAATCGGGAGTCCTGTTCTCGATATGCTCACCCGAAGCTACCCTAATCATCTGCGTCCGGTTGTTCCCGCCATAGGAGATGTAGACGGGTGCCCAAGTTGCCCCCGAGGCCGAGCCGCCGGCCACCAGACGCTTATACGAGTTAACGGTTGGAGCGGTCAGCGCGATATACGCCTTGGCATGTTCGAGTAATCCACCGATGAAATGGTACGCGGTCTTCGAGAGACCTAGCTTCTGCGGGTCCCTCTCGTCGTGGAAGAGGTTCTTTGTCCCCTCCCATAGGCTCATGTGGAAGTGAGCTCCGTTACCTGTCCTGTTGGTGAAGGGCTTGGGCATGAAAGACGCTACTGCGCCCATTGTACCAGCAAGGTAGGAGACCGCGAACTTGAAGAAGGTATACTTGTCGCATGTGGCCAGGGCGTCATCGTACCTGATGTTGACCTCATACTGTGCGGGTCCGTCCTCATGGTCCGTGGCCTCGCTGTGCCATCCAAGTTCATCGAGATAGTTGTTCAAGGTCTGGAGGAAATCGAGATTCCTCCCGAGAAGCTTGAGGTCGTAGCATGGCTTTGCAATGTTCTCTATGTCGTCGTACGTCCGAATGCGTCCGGCCTCCCTTTTCACGAGGTAGAATTCGGGTTCAATCCCTGTCTTGAAGGAAAGCCCCCTCTCCTTCTTCACTCTCTTCAGGAACCTGTCGAGTATCGTCCTGGTGCAGTAAGGCCAAGACTTTCCCTCGGTGTACAGGTTCGCCGCAAACCAGACGGTGTTCTTCTTCCAGGGGAGGACCGTCATTGTGTTGAGGTCGGGTATCGTTATGAGGTCTGGTTGGTGTGGCTGCTGCCCCATCTCGGTGCTTACGGCGAACCCGGCGAAACCCACCCCGTTGGTGACCAAGTTCTGGAACTCAGAGACAGGAACCATCTTCGCCTTTGGCACCCCGTTGATGTCGACGAACTGAGAGAGCACGAACTGGATCCCCTTGCTCTTCAGGGCTTTGACCACTGAGGCAATTTCCTTCGTGCTTGCGCCATTCAAGTTCAGTTATTCACCTGCAAGCCTGACCCCGCTCATCAGAGAAGCTTCGAGCGTGAGGGCGGAGAGGTCTTCGTATTCCAGACTGTGTACATCCCCTTTACCCAATGATCTGGCCAATAGAGCAATCTCCATCGTCATCGAATTTATGAATTTTGCAACTCTTATCCCTGTCCCCGGCTCAATCTTCCGGTTCGGGCGGCCCTCCTCTGCTATTTCGTTTGATGAGTTGTAGTATCCGAGAGCAATCAGCGCCGCTTCATCGATTCTCACAGCGTCTGCACCCAGAGCGAGAGCCTTCGACGCATCAGCACCGTTTCTTGTCCCTGTCGCCGAGATGAGGCTCACTTCTCCGAGTACCCTCCTCTCGCGCAGTGCCTCCCTTGCCCTCGGGATTCCCGCGATGATCGGAACCCTGCAATAGTCGAACAGGCCCTCTGGCCTCGTGATAGTCGAAGTCTTCAGGCCTTGGAGGACCAGACCGTCGGCCCCGACGCCTACCGCGGCTTTGACCTCGTCCTCAACCCGTGCCCCTGGGCAGCTCACGAAGATGGGGACCTTAACAGCCCCCCCTCTTCTGAGATCCCTTATGAGGCCGTGCAGCGCATCGACAGTCGTCCCAAGCTCGAGGTTGAGCTGAATTGCTTCTGCCTTGAGGGAGGAGACGAGCCTCGATGCTCCCTTTCGGACTGGCACCTCGTAGATCATTCGGCGAGCGAGCTTCCTCTCGTCGCGATTCACCTTGCCTTCCAGGGAGATCGCAGAGTTTGCCAAACTACTCCCCCTGGCAAGTTCCAGCCGCGCCCTGTTCTCTAGAGCCGATGACGCGCCGACGTAGATGGGAGTCTCGAGAACGAGCGGGGTTGAGGCGGTTCTGAACCCGAGGGTGGTCTCTGTCTTGCATTTCTCCTTGTATCCCTCAAGCGGAAACCTGGTCAAGCCGGACGCCAAGAAGACGAGTTCGTCGAATGTGGGCAGGTCGCGGAGAGGCCTGAAACCGCTCAGCCGGTATTGGCCTTGGGCCCTGCTGTGAATATCCGCGATTGTCTGGGGTGTCCAGATCTGACTATGAGGATAGATCAATGCCTTCACTTTCCCTTTCCTGCACTCTTCAGCAGAGTCCCACCACTTCCGACCATCGGAACCTTCGCCATCATCGACGCCTCGACGTTGAGCGCCGAGAGATCGTCTACCGTCAGGTCGTGGACATTCCGTTTACCAAGTGCACAGGTGATCAGCTTCATCTCGAGTGTCATCGAACTCAGCAGGCTCGCGACCCTGACGGCCGCTTCATCGATAGCCAATCGCTTCTCGAGGCGCGGGTCCTGGGTGGTTATCCCGACGGGGCACTTCCCCGTGTGGCACTTGGTGCAGTATCCTGCGGGTACCCCTACCTCTCGAACAAAATCGGTGATTCCAGGAAGTTCCCGGTTGCAGTTCAACGCGATGATTGCCGCCTGTCCTATCGCGACGGCGTCCGCACCAAGTGCGATGGCCTTCGCCGCGTCTATACCGTTCCTTATTCCACCGGATGCTACAAGGTAGACCTTCTTGAGAAGACCTAGCTCTTCGAGTGCCTCTCTTGCGAGCACGATTCCCGGAAGCGTCGGTATGCCGGAATGGTCGAGGACCACCTCGCTCGATGCTCCCGTCCCAGCCTGCATGCCGTCTATCACGATCCCATCGGCGCCGGCTTTTGCGGCGAGCTTCACGTCGTCCTTCACCCTACAGGCTGGAATCTTCACCTGCACCGGGACCCTCCAGTCTGTCACCTCCCTCAGCATCTCGATGAAGATCCCAAGGTCGTCTGGACCAAGCCAGTCCGGATGCCGGGTGGGAGACCTCTGATCTATCCCTGGCGGCAGCTCCCTCTTCTTTGCGATGATCGCGCTCACCTTCTGACCCATCAGTAGGCCGCCCGTGGCTGGCTTGGCACCTTGGCCTACGACAACCTCGACAGCGTCACCGCTGATCATGTCCTGCGGTGTGACGCCGTACCTGCTCGCGTTCACCTGATAGATCATCGTCGTCGAGTACTTTCGCTCCTCGGTCAGCATCCCGCCATCGCCCGTGCAGGTGGCAGTCCCGACCTTGGCAGCTCCCTTGGCAAGAGCAGTCTTCGCGCTCCTTGAGAGTGCACCGTAGCTCATTCCGGTGATGTAGACGGGAGTGGAGATACTTATCGCGTTCTTTGCGTAGCGGGTCCCCAGAACTGTCTCTGTACTGACGTCAGCCGGCCGTAACTCAACCCCCTTCCCAGATATGTACCTCGGAATGAAGATAATGTCGTCGAAATGGGCTATCCGCTGGAACGTGCTAAAACCCCTTATTCTGTAGCGCCCGAGCTCTGCCTTCACCTGGAGGTCCTGGAAGACTTCATTGGTCCAGCCCTCGCGCCGAGAGACTTCATCGGACACAATCATTCGGTTGTTATCACTTCAGCGCTGGCGGCTCCAGTGAATTATACTTTCTTGGAGCGTTAGGGCGGCTAGATGACCAGTCTTTCTCTCTCCAATGGTTCGAGAGAGTCGTACTGGTAGAGCCTCTTGGCCGAGACTATCTTCTTGAATCTCCTTGGAAGAATGTCGTCCCGGAATTTAAGGGCCTTCAGAAAAGCCCTCAATTCTACCTCCTCACTTCGGGTCGCGGACTCGGTCTTCGCATCTACGCCGAGTGAGCCTATCTCCCCGCCGACGTACACGATTCCCTCGTACATCGAGTCACCTGCAGCGTCTCCCACACCCCCCATGACGATTATCCTGCCTCTCTGCATCATGAATCCAGTCAGGAATCCGCTGTTGCCGGCGATCACCAGCGTCCCTCCCTTCATCGATATGCCGGCCCTCGCACCCGCGTTCCCCCAGACGAGAATCTGACCGCCCCTCATCGATGCGCCCACGGAGGCGCCAGCATCTTGCCTGATGACTATGCTCCCTGACATCAGATTGTCTCCTAGGCCCCAACCGGAGTTGCCCTCGATTGTGGCGCTGATACCGTCACAGAAGGCGCAGCAGTAGTATCCCACGCTCCCGGCGAAGGATAAGCTGCATCTCTTGACTATCCCGACCGCGAGATTATGCCTCGCGTCGGGGTTGAGGATTGTGATGTGCCTTCCCTTCGAGACTCCCGACTTTATTGAAGCGTTCAGCAGTCTCGTCGTAAGCTTGCGTGCGTCGATAGAGTACCCCTGTGAGACTGGGGCGGAGAGAGCTTTGGGCACGTTACCTGCCAGCCTCTTGGTCAAGATCGGTGCATAGTTAATTGAGGCGGACTTTTATCCGAGGTGCGAGAGAAACATTCCAAGTAAGGACCTCGTGCTCTTGCGGCTCGACCCTCCTCACGTCGTCAGGGAAGATTCGCCGGAGCGCAACCTCTTCTGAGGCGACCCCGACGATTTCGTCGGTCTCCAGTATTACGAACGGCTTTGCGGACCAGCGGTCCTTCGCCATGCCAATCCCCGAGTCGGTGGAGACCACGTACGTGAAGGTCCCGTCCAGGTCGTCCAAACTCTCCTCGAGGACGTCTCCCAGCTTCCGTCTCCTGCTCAGTTTGTCAGCGATGTACACAGCGATAACTTCAGAGTCGTTATGTGTCTGGAACCTAAAGCCTCGCTGCTGAAACTCTCTTTTCAGCTTGTGGTAGTTGGTCAATTGGCCATTGTGGACGACGGTAATGTCCGGAAAGGGATACGCCCAGAAAGGATGAGAGTGTGTGATATCGACCTGGCTCTCGGTCGCAAGTCTTACATGTCCAAGCCCGTGTGTCCCGTTGACCTTTGAGAAATGATGCTTCTTATCCAGCTCGTAAGCATCTCCCACGTCCTTGATAACCTCTGAGGATCTACCTATACTGTGAATCTCTGCTCCCTTGACAGAGAGGATTGAGTCTGACAACTTTCCCAGGTCCCCTGAGTAGTTCAATCCAATCCTGCGAAACCTGCCAAAGTCGTTAATGAAGACGACGGATCCCCCGAGCGCTGCGATGGCGTTCCTCACGCCCTCAATTGCATGCGAGGCTCCTTGGTCCTCTGAGACCACCACGCGGACGACATAGTCAGTCCCAAAGTGCTGGCCGGCAATGTTCACACCCGTCGAGTCAACGCCCCTGTGTCGCATAGAATAGAGCATCTCCCTTAGCTGAAGACCAACGGCTTGTGACCTGGTGCTTTCGCCCGTCTTATACAGGATCGCGGCTATTCCGCACATTACTTCTTCCCATGGGCGATGGTGGAAATAAGCTTTAGCCGTCATTGTTCCTATACCGACAAGAGGAGCTGATGGAGTCTCTCCATTCAGCGTCTCATGAGGCCTCATGCGATTCGTACCAGAATGCGAACAGGTGGACGAACCTTTCGACCCTCTTGATTGCCTTGTTCCCCTCCCTGACGCCGAAGTTGTGGTAGAATCGCTTGGTCCTCTCCTTGAAGGTCCGATACCACCGTTCGATGTAGTTCCTGATGCTGAACGTCAGGGGCACCCAGTCCACGTCCAGCCACTCGAAGGCGCGTGCGTACCATGGGGCGTGGTCGACTATGAACAACGGCTTCCTCCTGCACGACTCCAGGGCCAGCTTCACGGTGTCTATGGTTGACGATGCTCACCGACCTTTGTGTAGGATTTGGCGGATACGATCTCCCTCCTCGTAAGGTGCGCGGAGACGCAAGCAATCTTGCCGTTCCTCTTCACCTTAGTCTCGTCGAGGAGGATTACCGACC
This sequence comes from Nitrososphaerota archaeon, assembly GCA_005877225.1. Lineage (GTDB taxonomy): Archaea > Thermoproteota > Nitrososphaeria > Nitrososphaerales > Gagatemarchaeaceae > TA-13. Next base: position 7,713 of record VBPK01000076.1, on the reverse strand, counting down.
TCTCCTTCCTCCTGGAGAGTGGTCTTGAGGAGAAGCATGACTCGAACTTGAGAATTCACTGTCTCACAGCCTCCTTCGTGACGCCCAACCGTCTCCCGATGGCCGCTAGGGAGAGGACTTCCATAGAGACGGGCCGCTTCAGCCTTGCTTCGACTGGAAACCTTATGCCTCTGGAAATATCCTTCTGTCCTTCGTGGCTAGGAGGAACTCATCCTTCGTCTTTTCATCACCCAATGAATGCGGAGGATGTCTCCTCGCCATATCTGTTCCGTTATCTTGACGGATTCACTGATATGAACCTGCTCGACCTAGCATCACTTTCGAATCCTCGGCGCCGGCGAACCGAGAACGGTAATGCGCGCCATGTTCCACATCGACTCTAGGCAGTTTCTCACGACCCTGGACGAAGGACCGAGAACCCGTGCCACCAGCCCTAGAGTCATGGCCGTTGGGCTAACGCCGAGAAGCGTGTCCTCATTGTGAGAGGCCGCCTGGATCATGTCGACAAGTTGCTGATTAACGCGTTCACTTATTACGTAGAAGTTGCCGAGGACATCATAGCCTCCCATCAATCCTTTTCGAGTCAGAATTGATGTCTTTGGCTCCAAGACCAGCGTGTCCGACAACAATGGGTTCCCAGCCTCGTCCTCGACCTTGAGCTTCGAGTAGAAGATGTCGAAGTCAAAGTGCTCACGCCCCTTCCTGCCGGGGGTCAGTACCTCCCAGTAAATGAACGAAGAATCTCGGCCCATCACCACGTTTACCTCTTGGTAGTATCGGGAATTCCTGTACGGGATCGTTTGGTCTGGAAGGTATTCGAGGTACGAGCCTTCTCTAAGACTCACGTTGACGACTTGGGTAGCAAAGTCAGAGTTCATCCTGTAGATCTTCGTGGCCGCCTGTGTGGTCAGGTGCGCCCTCGCTGCGGTTCCCATGTCGATGTCAATGCGGATGCGGTCTCCCTGGAGCGTTCCCCCCGTTGGGTTGAGGATGTAGACGATGGCTAGATCTGGCTCATTCTGGTCATAGTAAAACGGCCTCAACACCTGCACTGGAATCTGCTTCCACACATCCTTGATGATGGTCTTTCCTGACTCGTCTTTTGCCAGCGCGAGTCTGAGACCGCCGAGCTTGCCTGGACTGCCCACGGATAGCTGTCTTACTCTTCCACCGTAGGTCTGGACCTCTGGAGGTATTGCCGCCGGCTGGTAGTAAGCAAGATCCAACTGGCTCACATGAGCAGAACATTCTTCATTATCAGGTCCTCGAGCTGGTCGAGCCCCTCCCCGGTCTTACAGTTCGTGAAGACGAAGGGCTTTCCCTTGCGTATCGCTCTGGCATCTCTCTCCATCACCGCAAGGTCCGCTCCGACGTATGGAGCCAAGTCCTTCTTGTTGATCACGAGGAAGTCCGACTGTATTATTCCCAACCCGTTCTTTCGAGGATACTTCTCTCCTCCCGCGGTATCAATGACGTAGATGAAGAAGTCCGCAACCGCCGGGCTGAAGGTGATGGTGATGTTATCGCCGCCCCCCTCGATCATCACAAGATCAAGTTCGGGGTGCCTCGTCTCGATCTGCTGCAGCGCGTCGATGTTGATGGAAGGGTCCTCTCTGACGGCTGTGTGTGGACAGCCGCCCGTCTCAATCCCGACGACGAGGTCGTCCGGGAGGAGCTTGAGCTCATGGCACAGCTTGTCGTGCAGCCGCATCGCGTCCTCCTTGGTAACCACGTCGTTGCTGATTATTGCCAACTTGATCCCTCTCCTGCTCAGGTCCACGGTCAGCTTCTCGATCAGCGTGGTCTTTCCAGAGCCGACCGGTCCACCAATGCCGAGGCGGATTATCTTCTTTGCCAAGCCTTGTGCCTAGCAGTAGAACATCCTTGATTGGAGATAAACGTGTTGCATCCCCATCACGTCAAGCATGGGAGAGAAAGCACGCATGCTCTCCGAGACGGACTGATGCCCCGAGTAGGCTTACGGCAGAAGTGTACAACAGCAGGATGACTGCGCGTTCCTCGCCGATGCCTAGAGTACTGCAAGCAATTGCCAGACAGACGGCATAGTTGCCAGGCGCTTTCCCGGACTCGACCAAATTCCAGAATGAGGAAAGAATCCCGGTCTTCTTCAAGGCCCTCACCGTACGAAGCAATGCGCGTCCGGTTCTCCTACTGGCCTCGCTGAACTCCTTCACATTCTTGAATGAGGCGAGCTTCCTGTCTATCGCCACCAGAAGCCGGAGATCGTTCTCTCCCGCAGCAGAGAAGCTGCCTCTGAGTGCAACGCAATCCAGGGTCGAGAGTTGTTCCAAGAAGACTGAGAGGATGGATGATACGTCATCAGTACCCTTCACTAGCCCGAGTTGCGAGAGCGTCTCAATCCCGAATGACAGAGAGTAGCTTCCGAGCGGAAAGAAAGAGTCTGAGAACTGCAGAGTGGAGACGAGATCGTCATCAGTGTGTGTGCTCATATCCGAGTATCTCGGGCTCAACATCGAGAATCCTCTTTTCAACCTTCAAGGATACCCCACCGAAGCTAGAAAGCACCTTCGAGAGGTCTTCCTTAGACCCTTCAATCGGGATCACAATCTCATTTCCCTTGGGGAAGAGCGGGAAGTGCTTGATACCAAGCATGTAACCAATCCTCGCCGCGGTCTCGACCCCCTCCCTCCAATCCTCATGAGGGGAAAGGGTCACGACCATCGTCTCTTCTGGCAGCCACTCCACCGTAAGAATCTCGTCCTCGCCCAGATGGAGTACATCGCCGTGCTTTAGGGTTGTACCTCTCGGCACGTCTATCAGCACGTCGGTCCCTCGTTGACTGGTAACGCGCAGCCTGTTCTTCGCTGCGTCCCTCCGCGGCAGTCGGATTCGGTCCGCCCTGTCCTTGGACAAGAGGTCGTGAAACCGGCGACCCAATCTTTCGTCCCTGTACACGTTCCCCATCACGGCCTCGACCCTCAGGCTCAAGGCCACCATCGCTCAACGGAGCGTGTAGAGCTGTGACAGAGGTAGGATCTTGGCCGGCTTTGAAGTGGCAAGTTTTCCATCGACCGTCACCTCATATGTCTCAGGATCCACCTCGATCTTGGGCAAGGCTTCGTTGTGCAGCATGTCCTTCTTCTTCAGTTTCCTAGTACCCTTCACAGGTATAATCATCCTGCTCAGACCCAGCTTCTTTCGCAGCCTCTCCCGTACGGCGCTCGCCGCGACGAAGTTCGCGCAGAGGGCACCCACCGCCTTGCCAAATCCTCCGTACTGTGGCTTGTAAATGATCGGCTCGCACGTCATGAGGGAGGCGCTCGACTCCCCGGCCGCTGCCCACACGGGAAAACCACCCTTAACAATGACCTCCGGCTTGATTCCGAAGAACCCGGGCTTCCACAGGACTATGTCGGCCATCTTGCCTCGTTCGAGAGAACCGACGTACTCGTCAATCCCGAAGGAGATTGCATTGTTTATTGTATACTTCGCGATGTATCGCTTCACGCGGAAGTTGTCATTCTGCTCCCCGTCTTCGGCCAGCTGGCCTCTCTCGAGCTTCATCTTGTGAGCCGTCTGCCATGTGCGCACTATGGTCTCTCCGATTCTTCCCATTCCCTGCGAGTCGGACCCAATCATGCTTATCGCTCCCAGATCATGAAGGACATCCTCGGCGGCTATCGTCTCCGCCCGTATTCTTGACTCGGCAAAGGCCACGTCCTCCGGAATCTTAGCTTTCAAGTTGTGGCAGGTCATGATCATGTCAAGGTGCTCGTCGACGGTGTTGAAAGTGTAGGGTCTAGTGGGATTGGTGGATGATGGGAGGAAATTCGATTCCCCCGCTACCCTGATAATGTCAGGTGCGTGCCCCCCGCCAGCACCCTCCGTGTGGTAGGAGTGAATCGTCCTCCCCCCGACGGCTTCAATCGTGTCCTCGACGAACCCTGACTCGTTGAGTGTATCCGTGTGGAGGCACACACAGACATCGTGCTCGTCGGCCACATCCAGACAAGGACCGATTACTGCAGGCATTGCGCCCCAGTCCTCGTGTATCTTGAAACCTATGCACCCGCCCCTCAACTGCTCATCCAAGGATTCTGGCTTGCTGCTGCTGCCCTTTGCCAAGAAACCGAAGTTCACGGGCATCGCCTCGGCGTGTTGAAGCATCCTGCCAACATTCCATTGGCCGCCTGAGCATATCCCGACGGTCACCGGGCCGAGGCCACCGCCTATCATTGTGGTTATCCCATTGCTGAGGGCCTCGTAGGCAAGTTGCGGGCTGTCGTGGTGGACATGAATGTCGATGCCCCCGGGAGTGGCGATTAGCCCCTCTGCGGAGATCACGTCGGTATTGGCACTGACGACAAGCTTCCTACCCACTCCATCCATCGTGTCCGGGTTGCCTGCCTTGCCCACACCTGCGATGAGACCGTTCTTGATTCCTAGGTCAGCCTTGACTATACCAAGTACTGGGTCGATTATCAGCACATTGGTGATGACAAGATCGAGGGCGCCCATCTCCGAAGTAAAACCTGGGGCCAGGCCTAGACCATCCCTGAGAGTCTTCCCGCCGCCAAAGACGCATTCGTCTCCGTGTACGAGGAGGTCCTTCTCTACCTCGACCATCAGGGCAGTGTCGGCCAGCCTAACCTTGTCCCCTGTAGTGGGGCCGAAGAGCTCTGAATATTCCTTTCTAGGGATCTCTTTCATCGTCCGGTATCCCTGTAGCCTTGCTTCCTCGCCAGCTTGAATGCCCTGCTGCGCACCGCCCTTGAGCGGATATCGCCCCGCGTCAGGTCGTTGAAACCCCAGAGCTTCTTCCTCCCCCCGAACTCCACGAACGAGACCTCCTTCTCGTCCCCAGGCTCGAACCTGACGCACGTCCCAGCCTGAATGTCCAGATGCATCCCGAAGGCCTTTTGCCTGTCGAATTCGAGCGCCTTGTTCACCTCGAAGAAGTGGAAGTGGGACCCTACCTGAACGGGACGGTCACCAGTGTTCTTGACAACGAGCCTCTCAGACCTGCGTCCGCGGTTCGTCACAACCGGCTCGTTTCCGTAGATGACCTCACCAGGAAGAAATACTTGAGATTCGCCAACTGACATCTCTTCTACCCCCTAATCGGGTCGTGGACTGAGACGAGTTTCGTCCCGTCTGGGAAGAGACACTCGACCTGCACCAAGCTGATGAGCTCGGGAACCCCGGGCATGACGTCAGACCTTCTCAGAATCTTCGTCCCGAGCTCCATGCACTCGGCAACAGACTTCCCGCCTCGCGCGGCCTCAGCGATCTCGTCGCAGATGAGGGCGACCGATTCGGGGTGGTTGAGCTTTAGTCCTTTTGACCTCCTCCTTCTCGCAAGCTCGGCCGCGGAGAAGAGGATGAGTCTTTCAACCTCCTTCGGAGTTAGTCTCGTATCCTCATTCTCAACTCCAGTGTACGCGGCTCGGAAGGATTTTTGTTTGAAATTGTCAGTTATCATTCACTCACTCCGATTTTTTGCGGGAACGAATTTAAGTCTTGTGTCATGCGGGTGGGTCGGTCCCAGATGGCGTCGAGGGCGGGTGCACCCGGGCGTTGAAGCGGTTCGAGACAATCGTCGTGGGCTGCGGAGGAATGGGCTCCTCAATATCTTATCACCTCTCTAGAAGGGGCGCGAGGACCCTCGTCTTGGAGAGGTTCAAACTCAATCACGAAAATGGGTCTTCGCACGGCAGGACGAAGATAATTCGAACGGCGTACTTCGAGGACCCGAGGTACGTGAGACTGGCGAAGCGGGCTTTTCAGCTCTGGGCGGCATTGGAGAAGGAAACAGGGAGGCGTCTCTTGGAGGTTACTGGCGGCCTTATGATAGGTAAGCCCGACAGCCCCATCGTCGTCGGGTCGCTCAGAAGCGCACGGGAGTACAGCCTACCTCACTCGCTTCTGGATACGAAGGAGTTGGCCGAGAGGTTCCCCGCCTTCGCCGCCTCCGATTCGGAGCGTGCCCTCTACGAGCCAAACGCCGGGATCCTCTTTCCGGACAGATGCATCGAGGCCCACAAGGAGATGGCTGAGGAGGAGGGGACTAAGTTTCACTTTGGGGAGAGGGTAACTCGTTGGGAGGCGGGAAGGAGTTTGGTCACAATTCATACTGAAAAGGAAACGTACGCTGCGGAGAAGGTGATCTTTGCTGCAGGACCGTGGAACCGGTCACTGCTGCCCGACCTGAGACTTCCCCTCGAGTGCGAGAGGCAGGTAATCTTCTGGTTCAGGCCGTCTACGAGGGGAGAACTATTCAACCCCCGGAGGATGCCCATCTTCGGCTGGGAAGTCGGGAGGGGGAGGATCTTCTACGGTATCCCCAACACGGGACATGGCGTCAAGGCTGCGCGCCACCACGGCGGCAGGGTCTCTCCCCCGGATGAGGTCGATAGAAGGGTGACCGCTGAGGACGAGGCGCCGGTCAGGACCTTCCTCAAGAGCCGCCTGCCGCTCCTCGATAGGACGCCAATATCCTCGATGACATGCACCTACACCAATACCCCCGACGGCCACTTCGTCATCGACCGTCACCCACGCCATCGCAACATCTGGCTGGTGAGCCCGTGCTCGGGTCACGGCTTCAAGTTCTCCTCAGTCATCGGCGAGATAGTTTCGGAGCTGGCTCTCCGAGGATTTACAAGGCAAGACATCTCCCTCTTCTCTCTCGCGCGTCTAGGGATAACGTAAGTGAGCCTGGGGGACTTACGAGAGTTTCAGTCCGAGGTACATCCTCGCGAGCTCCTGATGGGAGAGAAGCTCCTTACTGCCTCCCTCGAAGACCTTCTTCCCACCGACAAGCAGGTAGGCCCTATCTCCCATCTCGAGGGCTCTCCTCGCGTTCTGCTCCACTAGGACGACGGCAAGGCCCAGGTCACTCGCCAAAGACTTTATGGTCTCAAGCACCTCGGTGGCGATCTTCGGTGCAAGGTTAGCGGTGGGTTCGTCGAACATTATGGCCTTGGGTTTTCTTATCATGGCCATCGTCATCGCGACCATCTGCCTCTCCCCCCCGCTGAGGTTGGCGACCTTGGTGCCCATGTACTCTGATAACCGGGGGAAGATTCCCAACGCCTCTCGAAGTCTTGTCGCATAGTCTTCCGCACCCACGGTGTACCCGGCCATCTTGAAATTTTCGGTTACCGTGAGCTGTGTGAAGACACTCTCGGTCTGGGGAAGATAGGCGAGCCCGAGCCGCGCGATCTCGTAAGGGGGCAATCCAGAGATCACCCGCGAATCGAAGACTATCCTTCCTTGGTAGAGGGTCGTCAGTCCCGATATCGTCTTCAGGAGCGTACTCTTGCCAGACCCGTTGGGTCCCACAATCACGGTAACCTCCTTGGGGCGAGCCTCGACCGAGATATCGGAGAGAATCTGTAGCTTTCCGTATCCCGCCGAGACCTGCTCGACCGAGAGCACCTCATCCACCCAGATACGCTTCTATGACCCTCGCGTCGCTAAGGACCTTGTTTGCGTCCCCAGAGGTGAGAACCTTTCCGTAGGCCATCGCGATTATTCTGTCGACATACCCCAGCGCTACCTCCAGCCTGTGCTCGACGATGAAGAATGTGAGGCCGAGCTCGTCCCTCAGCTTCAAGAGCTTCGAGAAGATCTCGTGGGCGAGGGTGGGATTGACGCCCGAGATTGGTTCGTCCAGCAGCAGGACTCTGGCGTCGGCCATCAAGGCCCTCCCGATCTCGAGCAATTTCA
>VBPK01000022.1 GCA_005877225.1 Nitrososphaerota archaeon | reverse complement strand
GGTCGTTACTGTCTACATTGACGGCCTCAGTTAGCGAGCCTCGCAATCCCGGGACCGGAGCTTATGGCTACGTGGTCTACGACTCGTCAGGAAAGGTTGCGGAGGGGAATGATGTGGTGGGTGATAACGTCTCCAACAACTTCGCGGAGTATTCCGCCCTGGTAGCGGCACTGAACGAGCTTCTGCACCGTGGGATCACGAAAGACGTCACGGTCAAGTCTGATTCCAAGCTGCTCGTCTATCAGATGAACGGAAAGTGGAAGAGGAAGAAGGGAGGGTACCTAGAAAAGTACAAGGAGGCGAGTGATCTCGCGAAGAAGTTTGAACGACTTACGTTCGCGTGGATCCCGCGTGAAGAGAACAGCGAAGCAGACCTTCTCTCGAGAGTTGCATATGAGCGCTACCGAAGGGCGAAGGGCCTGCCGGTCCGATTCAGCCACTGAGAGGCTCCCCGACAACTCACCTCGGGAGTTAACAGATTGAAAACCCATCGCCTGAAGCTCGCCGTCAACAGGTACGCCTTCCATTGGGCATTCCCAGAGATGCTCGCCGACGAACTCGGTCTCTTCGAGCGGGAATGGATTCAGGTTGAGTGGTTTGACGCCACGCCCCCCGCGGTGGTGAACAAGGGATCGATGTACACAGACCTCCTGAAAGAAGGTACTACCGACCTATACCACGCTGGCGAGTGGGCGTGCATCAACCGGGTGCTGGATTCACCCGAGTCGTGCATCGTCGCAAAATCGCCGCCCGGACGCGGAACACTCAACTCAACATTCTCCCTGTATGTTGCGAAGAACTCTCAGATACGGAGGGGGGCCGACCTAGCGGGCAAGCCTATCGCGATAGAGGAGGGAACAGGTTCGTACTACACGACTCTCCTCGACCTAGAGAAGTACGTAAAGCGAGAGGAGACGGAGCTCACCCAGATCGGAGAGCCTCCCAGGCGACTCCTCTCCCTGCTCAACGGCGAGGTCGTGGCGGCTTCGCTCCTGGGGCCATGGGCGGAGATCGGAGACGCCCTGGGGCTGCGCGAGGTTCTTCGAACGAAGAGGAGCAACCCAACGACGACGGTCGCTAGACGAGATAAGGACCCTCTACTTCTGCGTGCCTTCTTCCGGGTCGTCAACAAGGCCATAGGGAAGATTAACTCGAATCCGGGTCGCTATCGGAAGTCTTACTTCAACCGTGTGAAGAGCGTCTTGCTCGAGATGCCTGAAGAGATCGCTCGGCTCGCACCGCGGTTGGAGCGAAAAATGACCGTTCCGAGGTGGAAACCCTGGGTCAAATACGCCAGCTCAGACTTCGACAGGACTTACAGGTGGCTAGCAGCGCACGGCCTCGGGCTCATGATAGAGAATAGGTCAACCTTCAGGATGATGGCAAGAATCAGCAGGGCACCTGAGAGCACCCCCACGTAGAGTATCCCTCCAGCCACCGCGACGAGTTCATCGCCGTGTGTCCACAGATTGTAGAGCGCCGAGGAAAAGAGGGCGCTGTCCCCAGTGGTGAGCATGACTGCGGCCCCCAGGTCCTTGATGCTCACGACGAAGACGTAGACCGCTCCGGCGATTAGGGACGGCTTGAGTAGGGGGAAGACTATCCTCCTCAGGGTCGTGGCCACCCCGGCACCGCAGATGCGCGAGACCTCCTCCAGCTCCTTCGCCAGCTGAACCAAGGGGCCAGAAAGAAATCGGGAGACGATCGGGACATACCTTATCGTGTAGGCGAGCGTGAGGGCCCAGACAGTCCCGTAGATAGGCAGCGGTGAGCGCAGGAGGGCCCAGAGCAGCCCTATTCCGAGAACTATCGTGGGAAACGCCAGCGGGAGGGAAGCTAAAAGCTCGGCGGACCTCCCTATCACGCTCCTGCGTCTCGTGGAGGTGTAGGAGAGGAAGAAAGCAAGGGCAGCAGTCGCGACGGCAGCGGTGACAGAGACGATCGCGCTGTTGAAGATACCTGTATCAATCGATGGGAAGATGAGAAGGTTCTCGTAGTTAGCCAAGGTGATGGGAGGGAGGTCGGTCGGATTCCAGAAGTTGTGGAGCGAGACGAAGACGAGCACGCTCAGAACCGGAACCAGGTAGACAAACAGATACGTGATGAAGCCACCCGCAACGAACCACCTGTACCTCCCGAGACTGAAGGTCCGGGGACGACCCGTCCTCCCCGAAACTGTGACGTATCGTTGAGAGAGACGGATGGAGCGGGAATAAAGTAGGATCAGAGTAAGGGTCATCGCGACGAGGATCACGGCGTATGCACTCGCGACTTCAAAGTTTGGAGGAGTCTGAACCGTTTGGCCGTAGATTGAATTCGTTAGCGTCCAGACCCGTCCGGGTATCCCGATTATCGCGCTCGCGTCGAAGGCCTCAAGGGCGATTACGGTGCAGAGGAGGAGGGCTGAAAGAATGGAGGGGAGTGACAGGGGAAGGTCAATTCTGAAGAACGTGGTCCTGAGTCTCGCCCCGGACACCAGGGAGGCCTCCTCCAGATGTGGATCGACCAAGGAGAGGGAGGGGGAGATTATCAGGTAAGCCAAGGGCGTGAGGCTGAGTCCCATCACCCAAATCAGACCCCAGATTGAATAGATGTTGAGCAGAGAGTCGCCGATACCGAAGAGTTGGCCCAGCCATATGTTGTAGAGGCCGATGCGGGGACTCAGGAGGTATGTCCAGGCGATATCCTCGACCATCCACGGAATCGCCAGCGAAACGAGGAGGGATGAGGTCATGAACCTTTTCAGGGGTGCGTCGGTACGCTGGAGAGCGATAGCGAGGATGAAGGCGAGGACCGCCGCGAAGAGCGCCGCCCCGAGAGAGTATGCAACGCTGTTGAAGAGGACGGCCCCCAACGTCGGATCGCTAGCTACCGCCGCGAAGTTCTGTGACGTAAGTTGCCCTGGGAGTCCCGGGTCGGCTGACCAGAGGCTTCCGAAGATGAGATACGAGGCGGGCAGGATCGCAAGCCCCGCCGCGAGTAAGACGGGGAGATAGAGGGGTAGTCCTCTAAGGTTCATCGATTACAGACCCTAGAAGCCCCACGATTTGAATATCGGACCGAACGTCCTCGCCTGAGCAGACACCTGAGCGGTCGGGAAGAAGACTATCATCTCGTCGGGGGCCACGCTGCTGACCGCGTATTTTGCCGTCAAGCCCGGATAGGCGATAAACCTGACCGCCGTGTTCCCGATGACCTGCTGAGTGTTCTTGGAGAGGATGAAGTCTTCGAAGAGCTGCGCCGCGGCAAGATGAGGTGTTCCTCTCACGATGCCGACCGACGCCGGCGCGGTCAGGAGCGGAACGCCCTGCGGGAGGAACCACCCTATCGGTGCACCCTGGGACTGCAGCCTCACGACGTCGTGAAGGTATGTCACGATTCCAATCGAGTACTGCCCGGACGCCACCCCGTTGGCTATCGCGGTGGTGTCCGAGGTCAGCGTGGGCTGGACGTTAGTCGCCAGAGCCTTCGCCCAGGCTGTGAAAGTAGCATTCCCGACAATCGGCACAAGAGAAAGCATGTACTGAGTTCCGGTGCTCCCAATGGTGACATCGTGCATGATCACCTTTCCCCTCCAGGAGGAATTTGTGAGCTCGTTGAGCGTCTTCGGGAGGTTAGCGCTCGTCACGAGTTGGGTGTTGTAAGAGAAGACCACAGGAAGTAAGATTGCCGTAGCGAAGTATCCCTTCGGATCGTGGTAGTTCGAAGGATAATTCGCGGACTGAGTGGAGTTGTAAGAGATGAGGTCTCCCGCCGACTTCAGAGCGTTCATTAGCGAATTGGTGATGAACGTCACGTCAGCCGTGGCGTTACGAGCCGCGAGCTCTGCCGATATCTTGGCGAAGGCCTTGGGGGGTGTGAACTCCTGATAATTGACAGTAATGTAGCTGTAGTTTCCGTGGAAGTCTTTCAGGACTGGCTGCATGTCCTGAGTGTCGACGCTTCCGTAGACAGTCAGCGATGCTTGTTGGGGCGAAGGAGCGGCTGGATAGTAGAAGAAATAGAATCCGCCGCCAGCTAACACGACGATCGCAACAACGAGTGCGGCCACCCTGGCCGTATTACCGACCGCCCTCCTTCGCATCGGTCGACGACAACTCTTAAATGGCCTAATAATCTTCCGTAAGGATAATCCGAACACACATGAGCGCGGTGGCTGACTCCTTTGGCATCTCGGTGAAGAAGGGATGGGTTAGGGACGGAATCCTCCGGAGCCTCGCAAGAGAACCCTCCACCCTGACCGCCCTCGCTTCGGCCCTCGGAGTCTCGAAATCCACGGTGAATTACCACCTGGCCAACCTTCTCGCCAGGGGAGCCATCGAGATTGTTGACACGAGGGTGGGGAGGGGCGGGGTAGTGAGCAACGAGTATTCCCTGAAGGAGGGCTCACTCGTCATCCTTCCTTCAGCCGACGAGGAAGAGGGGGAGTTGACGAGCCTCGAGGAGGTCTTCGACGTTGAGACGCTGCTGTGGGGGACGGCGAGTGAGCTACCCGAAGGAGGCAGGTTCGAGGTCCTCCTCTACAAGCTGTTCTTGCACCTTTTCAAGATCAGCAAGAGCGAGCACAGAACTCTCCTGGAGGGCTATGGATACCGGGCGGGATCGATGCTATCGCAGGCAGTCAGGGGGAGGAATGCGAGAGAGACACTACGCGAACTCGCCGATGAGATGGGAAAGAGGGAGATGAGTTCGGACGTTGACTGACCTTCGATCGAGTGAAACATTTTCTCGCGACCTGAGGTACGCTCTCAGGCCTCGCTACATTGACAAGCACCCGTTCATGAGACTTCTCTACAAGGGAGAACTGAGCAAGAAGCAGATGCAGGCGTGGATCATCAACAGGTTCTACCTCCAGAACAACATCATCAGCAAGGATGCGGCGATACTATCGAATTGTCCTCTTCCGGAAATCAGGAGAATCTGGATGTCGAGGACAATCAGGAGGGAGGGTCTG
>VBPK01000075.1 GCA_005877225.1 Nitrososphaerota archaeon | reverse complement strand
GTTTCTGTACCTTCCGAAGATGGGGGAGCAGAGTCTTCTGATATTGAGCTAGATTCGCTGCCAGATCTTCCTGCCTGCTCGCATCCAGCATGGCTATGTGGCCAGCGCCCGTCTTCGCCATCTTCTCTAGCTTGCCGACCAGCTCGTCGACGCTTTGGAATACGGGGAGGGCGTCAAGTACTATCTTGTCATCTACATACTGATTGAACTCCTCAAACGCCCTAGGGTCGTAGTAGTTCAGGAAGATCTGCGTGTGCGTGGTCAGCGCCGTAGAGCTTGCGAATACCTTGTGCTTCATCTCCCTCAACCACTTATCGATGTCGGGTGAGACTGCGCAGAAAGCAAGTTGCTGCACCATCATCTCCTCGGGATCTCTTCCTAGTCGGCGAACCTCATCGTAGAAGAGCTTTGCACATTTGTCGTCCACCCATCCCACGAACCCGTCGCCATAACGAGCCGCGTGCAGCAAGCTTCTGGGCCCCAGGGCACCATAGATTATGGGAATCCGTTGCTTGGGCTTGGTGTAGCCGAATGCGCCGTGGAGGCTGTAGTACTTTCCCCGATAGTTCAGCGGTTGAGGACTCGACCAGAGCATCCTGATAATCTTGACCGCTTCATCGAGCCTGCCGATGCGCTCAGACCACTTTGGCCACTTCGAGGTGACCGGATATTCGTTCTCGGCCTCCCCCGTTCCAACTCCGAGCCATACACGCCCGGGGTACAGGTAGCCCATCGTCGCGAACGCCTGGGCCACTATCGCCGGATTGTACCGAAGTATCGGACAGGTCACGCATGTCCCGAAGATTCCCCTGCCGGCCCTCTCCGCTATTGCGGTCAGGTGAACCCATGCTTGATGCTGCGGAGCCCCGGTGTGATACTGTGGATGAAAATGGTCGCCGGTCCAAAAACCGTCGAATCCAGCCTTGATGGCTGCGACCGCATTTTCGACAAGCACTTCTGGCGGATGGAGGTCGGTCGATCCCCAAAGAACGCTAACCACAACCGATGAAGATAGCTTATTTTATATTAGCTTTTTTTGCTTCGTGACTGTGTTCTTTGGGGTCCGGAGCGGCTACTTGCTTGCTGCCAACTCTTTGAGCAGCACCGTCATCCTCTCGACGACCTTGTTCACTATCCTCTTTCCCTTCTTCACGTCTGCTTTGGTCGGGTCTCCAATCGATCCGGTCTTGCTCAAGAGCTTGAACGAAGGGAAGGCTGCCTGAATCTTGGGCCCACCGGCCACCAGATTGAATTTGATAAACTCCGAGTAGCCCACCGGTTTGGTTCCTCTGGCTCTGCTCATCAGGACTCGCTGGCCGAGGGCCGCTGCAACAGATGTCTCCGTTTCACATGCGTGAAATATGAAACCGAAATCCTCCTTGATAAGGTCACCACCCAGCTCCCACCAATTCACCACCGCGATCTTGGCCCCCGTCTCCTGGTGGAGTTCCTGTATGGCCGTGCCGATCGCAGAGAGATTTCCGCCATGGCCGTTTACTATCATGATTTTCCCTATCCCATGATCGGTCAGACTCCTGCAGATGTCCTTCACGACCCTGCTGAAAGTTTCGTTGCTCAGAGTAATCGTCCCGGGGAATCCCATGTGATGCCACGAGACACCGTAGGGTAATGGGGGGAGAACCAGCGCCGTCACTGAATCCCCGGCTGCTAGAGCTGCTCTCTTTGCCAACTCGTACGCACAGAAGATGTCGTTGTTCACAGGGAGATGGAGACCGTGCTGCTCATTCGAGCCGAGCGGAAGTACTGCGACGACCTTGGGGCCGAGTGATTTTGAAACCTCTTCCCATGTGCTCTCTGCGAGAATCACGTCTCATGGCTGGGCGCCCAGCCCTAAAAGGATTGGCGCTGACTTCTGTGCTGGTGAGACGGTCTTGCGCGCGCACGCTACTCGTCGGGGGGGAGAAAGGGGCGCAATGAAGGGTTTTTCTGGAGCTGGGGAGGCCTCGTTTCTCTGATTTCTTCGTCTAACAGCTTAATGTATTCGTCCCTGTTGGCCAGATGCTCCTTGAGTTTTTCACTTTCGCTCCTCGCATAGATTGTGCAATGGTCGTTCATTCCTCCCACCTCAGTGCACATTTTCCAGGCGACCCAGCACTGTCCCGTCGGAAAAAGATGCTCGCAGAACGGCATGATTAATTAATCGCGGGCGGCTTCGCATATATCTCTTTCCGAGCAAGCTAGGATCCCTCGGGAGTCGGGCGAGACGCACCAATCGAGGACCCTCTCTTCTGCAGTTCGAAGTAACGGAATTTGCGTCGAGCCTCAGACAATCGCATTCCGGATAAGAGGGCGCGGCGAATTTGGTCCTCGGCTCGCCGGATCTCTAGCGCAGCGGCAAGGACTTTCTTCTCCACACGCTTTTGAACTATCACAACTCCATCAGCGTCGCCAATGACGAGGTCCCCTGGGGCTACTCTCGTATTCCCTACTGATATGGGAATCTGATAGGCCTCCACTCTAACTCTGTCCTTTCCGGTCCGCATGTAGGTGCCCCGACTGAACACCGGGTACTTGAGGTCCAGGCTCCTAAGACTGTCACGGCACACCCCATCGATAACGGTCCCTGCAGCTCCGCGTTTGCGAGCGGCGAGAGTCGTGAGCTCTCCCCAAACGGTGGCATCGAGTCGTCCCCCATTGTCGAGGACGATAACTGTGCCCGGTTCGATATCATCGAGATAGTCTCCGACGGTCCTGTTCGCGGCCGAGTCTGCGTACTTGACGGTAAAGGCACGCCCAACAACCCTGAAACTCCTGTCGAGTGGAGAAATCCCAGAGCACTGACCCTTGACTCCCGTCCTATCAAGCGCGTCGCTCACCGCAGCCGTGGTGAGTCGTTTCCATTCCTCGAAATCTTCGCTCACCGGGCCGGTTCGGACCAAGACTTTCGTGAAGCCCCGATATCTACTTAAGAATTGTAACGAGGCGGCCCCAGGCCCAAGAAAGAGTTCACTTAATCAGATGCCCGGGGTCAGTTCGGATGACCCGAATACCTCTTGAGCGTCAGGATTGAAAAGCTCAAAACAAGAGAAAAGACCGCGGCTGCCATCCACGCAACGCTGTACCCGGAGCTGAGCGAGTCCTCTTGCAGCCGAAAGGACGACCAGTTGTTGAAAACCGACTGAGAGACCCGTAATTATGGTCGAAATTGCTGCGCCGTAGACGGAGTTCGTCGCATACAGGCCAAGGGCGAGAGCGCACGTCAACCCAGAAGCGAGGATCACGCGTGTGTGAGGACTGCTCTTGTCGTAGAGTTTTCCGGCGAGCGGGGAGCCTACGAGTGCGCCAACTAGCGTTAAGCTCCCAATGAGGCCCGCGAGCACCTGGCTGAGATTAAGGCCGTTTTGCAGATAGTATACCGTGAAGTAGCCGCTGAGCAGCAGGCCGACTTGAGTTGAGCCGTACGCTACGGCAAGAATAATCAGAGAATTGTTCAGAAAAAGTTTACGAAGGTCGGGAATTGTAATGCGAAAGCCCTTCGTGATTTCATCGCGCGGCAGGAAAGCCACAAGCATGACACTGGTAACCAAGTCGATGGCACCGCTAATAAGAAGACTGTATCTCCAGCCAATGACTCCTGCGAGCAACCCCCATCCAAAGATGCCGACTATACCGCCAACCCAGAAGCTGCCGATATAGAGTCCGGTGTTGAATCCCTCCGACCCTGCTTTCGAGTATGTCGCTGTCAGTGTTAGACCCGGGATGAATATGAATCCCATCCCGACCCCGAAGGCGAACCTCGCGAGCACGATGTACCCCAGAGTCGGAGCCAACCCCGAGGCTAGAGACGAGAATGAGCTTAGGAAGCTCCCCAGCAACAGAATTTTCGTTGGCCCGACTCGAGCGGTGAGGAGTCCTACGGGCACCTGAGAAATGCCTATTCCGAGGAAAAAGGCCGTCCCTAAGAGCCCGAGCCCCGACACGTTTTCGTTGAAGGAAGAGGCTATCAGCGAGAATGCTGAGGGTATTGCGTACCAGCTGATTCCAACGGCCCCGTCTTTCGCCGCGATCCATATGATTGAACTTCGTCTCCCCCCGTGCGAGGGTTCACTCACGTGCGACGGTCAACGGACTGGGTAGTTATGAATTTGTGGACCTATTTCTTACCGACGGTTTGTTTGTAACCCTCCGTCTTGGTTACGCTCTCAGGTATCTCCCTGTCCCTAGACTCCTTCCTCTTAAGCATCCGGTCGATTCTTAGCATGACCATCGCGGCGGCTGCTGCCGATTCGTATACTCTCCGCTTTATGATTAAAGGCTCGCGGACCGAAGATGCTTCCATGTTTCTCAGCCCTCTCCTCAAGCAATCAATGCCATACCAGTTCTCCCCGGAGGCGTATCTGTTGTTTAGAGCGATCATTGTATCTAGAGAGTTCATGCCACAGTTCTTCGCCAATAGCAGGGGGATGGCCAGCAGGGCCTCGGCAAATTTCATGACCGCCATCTGTCTCCTGTCTTCCATTCCCCTCGCCCATTCCTTCAGTCGAAAGCTGAGGACGGCCTCGACGGCTCCGCCTCCGTACACGATACGCGGGTCTCTGAGGAAGGCGCTCCCGCTCCTTAGGGCGTGTTCTACCGTTCTTTTCGTGTTCGCCGCGCTTGTCTTGAGTCCCTTTACGACCAGGGTCATTGCCCTCGGGTCCCTACAGCCGTCGACGAAGATCCATCTGATTCGCGGGTCCGTCAGCTCAGGCTTGAAGACCTCTCGCTCCTCGACTATCTTGGCATATCCCAAATCTTCCTCAGACATATGCCAGAAGGCGGTCACGCGCTTGGCTCCCGTAGCGCGGCCGAGCCTCTTCATGTCTTCTTCGTCCACAAACCTCGCAGCTAGGATTCCCCTCTTTCCCAGGTAAGCTTGCACTCTTTCGTGAATTGAATGGGTTCCGAGCATCTCGTGGAAGAGCACATTGCATCCTATCGACTCTATCTTATTGACCATCCTCCAAAGAAGTGCGTCGTACTCCTTGCGGAATTCTTCCATTTTTTTGGGATCGTCGATCTCTATTCTGTTGATGAAATCGTCGTTGGGGAATTTTTCCGGCTCAGGGGGGGCTTTCGCGCTCAGGAGGAGAATCCTGGCGTTCTCGATTCTCTTCGGCATGAACCCGTTGACCACGGGCTGCTCTACGACGACCCCGTGCACGAGTTGAGTGTCTCGAGCGGCCCCGCCCTCCAGACAGAGGAGCTTGATATTCGAGAGGTCGACATCGTACTTCGCTGATGCTTGGTCAACGACCCCGAGCAATGATTCAGCGATTATGTCAGCGAAGTAATCCCCGTCTTCGTCGTCGAGGCGTTGCGACATGGCGGTCTTGATGACTCTCAACAAGGTCCCCCGGTCAAGAGGATCCTCGTTCACTGCGATGGAATCGAGAAATTCGACTGCCTTTCTCGATGCTTCGATATATGAGTGCGCAATCGTCAGCGGATGAAAGCCCTGGTCGAGGAGCTCTTTCGCCCCTTTCACGAGCTCTCCCGTAAGGACGACCATCGTCTTCGAGCCCTCACCCAACTCTTTGTCGATACTTTCGCACATCTCAATCAAGAGTTGAGCGACGGGGTGGGTGACACGTACCTTTCTCAGGATGGTGGCTGCAAAATTTGAGACCGCGACGTGTTTTCCATCTGTGAGAATCTTCTCTGCCCCTAGAGGACCCAAGGAGGTGCTCAGCGTATCCGAAATCTTGATTACGTCGTCTAGGCAATCTTTCCACTCGTTCTTGAGTTCCTTCGGCTTTTCCCCCCCGCGCAAGTTGTCCTTCCCGTCTCGAAGTGCGCTCTGTGCCGCAGCCCTGAGCGTATGCTCGTTCACCAATTGGCTCACCCCAGAGTGTAATTGATTCGCTGCTTAACCCTTGACGGCTCCGAGGGACAGACCTCGGACCAGAAACCTCTGGAGGAAGAGGAACATTATGAACAGTGGAATCAAGCTCACCACTTCAGCCGAAAACAGGTGCGGCCAGTCTATGGCTTCGAGACCCCTGAATTGGGTCAGCCTTGTAGGCGCGGTGACCGCGGAGTTTGATGTCAAGATGTAGGCTATAATGAATTCGTTCCAACTGAATACGAAACAGAACGCAGCCGTCACCGCCATACCCGGGGCAACCAGCGGGAGGATTATCTTTCGAAAGGTCTCCAGACGAGAAGCCCCGTCCACCATTGCGGCTTCATCGATGGCCCTCGGGAGGTCCTGCAGGTACGCCTTCATGAGCCAGAGGGAGAAGGGGATCAGGAAGGTGCTGTGAGCCAGTATCACGCCTAACTGCGTGTCCATCAGACCAAAGTATCGGTATTCGAGGAAGAGGGGGAAGATGATCACGATAGACGGGAGGAATTTGAGCGAGAGGAACCACATCTGGAGGCTTTTGCTGCCCCAGAACTTTCCCCTCGTGAACGCGTAAGCAGCCATGGAACCGAGCGTGACGGAGAGGGCGCTCGTCCCTACAGCGATTATCAGGCTATTGGTGAGAAACTTCTGGTAGTTAATATCCGGACCGAACAAGTCCGTGTAAGACGAGAAGTTCGGCGTGAAGATGAATAGTGGCGGACGATTCCAGATTTCTATCGCCGACTTGAGCGATGCGAGAATCATCCAAAAAATCGGAAAGACTGACGTCACCCCGAAGGCCACCAAGACGGCAGCGGAGAGATACCAACCTATCCTCCTGGGTGTTTTTCTGGTCAAGATGTGTTCACGCGAATTTCCCACGCCTGATGAGGTAGAACGCGAGCACGTTGGTGATAATCAACAAGAAGACAGCGATGGTAGCCGCCTGCCCCAGGTAGAAGGAACGGTTCCCGAGCAGGAGCGCGAAATAGGAGATTATCTCCAGGGCCTGGCCAGGCCCTCCGCTCGGATATAGTATGTACAGGACCGTGAGATAGTTGAAGAGATCGAGGAGTCTGAAGAGAAGAGCTATTATTATGATGGGTGACAAGAGGGGTAAGATCACCCTCCGGAACCTGTACAAGGCCGTGGCGCCGTCGACCTCCGCAGCCTCTACGACGGGACGAGGAAGCGCTTTCATGCCCGCAAGGATTATCAGAAACATGAAGGGCGTCCACTGCCAAGCATCAGTGATTATCGCTGTGGGCAGGGCGCTGCTCAGAGCTGTGTGCCAATTGCTTGCCAGTAGTCCGAGGCCTGAGCCCCTCAAGGTTTGATTCAAGATGCCGTTGCTAGGTTCGTAGATGTAGGTGTAGAGGAATCCAATCGATATCCCCGACATGAAGACAGGAATGACAAACGCGGTTCGAAAGTATTTCTCGCCCTTCAGGTGCATGTCGGCGAGATAAGCTAGTCCGAGGCCGAGGAGAAATTCCAGGGCGGCTGCGCCTATTACGAAAGAGGCTGTGGCAGGGAGGATCTTCCCTAAGAACTCGGCACTGTTGTATCCGAAGAGGAAATCGCCGTAGTTATTGACTCCGTTAAACGTGGGAGTCGCGGACGACAAGAAGTTCCAGTTCTGGAATGACAACCAGAACACCCATGCCGTCGGAAACGCGACTATCGGGATAATTATGAGCAGGGAGGGCAGAATGAAGAAGAAGAATGGCAGCTCAAATCTTCTCCCCGACTTTTTGCCTTGCTCGCCCTTCTTTCCGTTCGATTGAAGGACTTGCTTGTCCAACGTAGAGTTACTACTTCGTGACGTATTGACCTACCACGTTCTGTAGGTCTGCCGCCATCTTATGGAGCCCCTGCTGCACCGTCGCCGTTCCTGATACCACGTCATGGCAATTGTTTCCCTCGACATTGTTCTCGAGAGCGAACGCGACTGGCAGTGACCAGACGCCCGTCGGGAACATGTTGACGAAGACCAGCGAGAGGGCTTGGAAGTGCTGCGCGTTCGGATACTTGCTTGCGTCCTGATATTGAGGATCTTTGAGAGCGGAGCTTCTGCCCGGCTGACCGGTGCTCGCTATGTAGTTCTGCATATTCTCCTTTGACATCATGAAGCTCATGAACCTGAAGGTGTCCCTTTGCCTGGCCGCTTTGACGGGTATCATGTGGCCTACCCCCAGTGCGGTGCCCATCCATGGGCTCTTGAACATCTCTGAGAGTTCTGAGGGACCCAGAGCAGCTGCCGCCTGGGGCCCACCAAGGGCGCCCGCAGGTGGGTGACCAGTCTTTATGACGTTGTAGTACTTTGAGATCTTGGGATTCTGGATTGGACCGTTACCCGAGCTAGAGTAGGAGAGGACGCCCAGGCCTTCTGTTCCAAGGCCCTCAATTAGACCTGCATCGTCCCAGCCGAGCTCACCCGGGGTGCCGTACTTCTGGTGCATTGTGGAAACAAACGTCAACGCCCTGACGGCTGGCTCGTAGTTTTCATTCACTAGGATCTCCGTTATTGTTCCTATGCTCGGACACTTGAAGATGTTGCCGCCGTTACATAACATGCTGGACCACCAGGCCCGTCCGGCATAATACGGTGCGTGTTCCTCCAGGATGCCATAATTCGTCGGCGGGTTGTGGGTTGCCGCGGCAGCGGCGGCGACGTCATCAAACGTGGATAAGCCGCTGTTCTCCGAATCTCCTCCGACACTGGTGAAACCGTGTTCTTTCAGGATATCAACTCTCCAGTAGCTGAGGGTGGCGTTTGCATCAGTCGGCATTCCGGCCTGGATGATCTTACCGGTCTTTGCGTCCTTGGCTTGATACGCGAGCCAATTAGCTCCGAAGTCAGGAATGTCATCGACGCCGACCTGCGAATCTTTCGCCAAGTCGGTGAGGTCCAGTACTTCGCCAGTTATGCCAAATTGCGCGGACCAGTTGCTCACCGCCGTCCCCAACACTTCGAAGTCGGTCGAGTTTGACAGCAAGAGCGCCGGTGTTTTTGTGAATAGGATGTTCGAGACGTCACCAGTCTCAACTGTCGCTTCAACCTCGGGATGGGTTTCGCCTCTCCACGTCGTCGTCTTGTAGGCTGTGGCCGTCCCCTTGATGGCCGTTTCGAAACGCGCGCCGCCTATGGCGAGGTCACGGATGGTGAGTGGAGAAGTTGAAGTCGCTGGCTTTTGGCTCAGGTAGTAGTATGAACCTGCCCCGACTGCTCCCACGACTACAACGCCTGCAGCTAATGCTGCCACTCTGCTAATCGCCTGCCTCCTCGTCATGAATGGCGAGTCATTTTGCCGAGGGTTTTCCCTGTTAGTAGCTTCACCGTTCTCGGCGAATCTCTTTTCGTCGTCATCGGAAACTGACGACATGAATTACGCTCCGAATGTTCGGAGTTTATTTAAAGTATATGGAACAGATGAACGGGTGATTAACACAAAGGCGAGTCATTGCCAGTCTAGAGGTTTGCACCGGTTAGGAGACAGGATTTCACTATTGCGCCGAAACATCAAACAGGTGTATCTTCTTCTCAGGAAATTCGAGCCAGAGTTTCTCGCCCGGAGATCCCTCGAACTGAACGGACTTCACCTTCATTATGCTGTTCCCGACTTTGACATCGATGATCACCTCTGAACCCAGCGGCTCCACGACATAGATTTCACCCTGAACTCCTGAATTCTGAGTCTTCGAGACAATGATGTGCTCTGGTCTTATTCCGAAGACTTTCTTTCCGTCAATAGACTTTGTGTCGTCCATCCCGTGCAGCGGCAACCTGCATTTGAAGTCAGAAAACTCCAACATGGCGTGATCATCGTCCTGACTGACCACCTCGCAGTCCAACAAGTTCATTGGCGGATTACCGATGAATCCGGCCACGAACCTCGTGCTCGGCCGCTCGTAGATAGTCTTTGGATCTGCGACCTGCTGTAGGGCGCCGTGGTTCATAATGGCCACCCTTTCGGCCATCGTCAGGGCTTCTGCTTGGTCGTGGGTGACGTAGATGGTTGTCGTTCCGAGTTCCTTCTGAAGTTTCTTCAGCTCGGCGCGCATGTAGAGCCTCAGGATTGCGTCCAGGTTGCTGAGCGGCTCGTCCATCAGGAAAGCCTTTGGCTCCCTGATGATCGCTCTTCCGAGAGCGACCCTTTGCGCCTCCCCCCCGCTGAGTTGCTTTGGCTTTCTTTGCAACAGGTCGGCTATCCTCAAGAGTTCCCCGACTTCCTTGATTCGGGAAGCGATATCATCCTTGGTCATGTGTCTTGTTCTTAGCGGGAAAGCCAGATTCTCGTATATCGTCATGTGCGGGTAAAGCGCGTAGCTCTGGAAAACCATAGCGACATCCCTGTCTCTCGTGGGCAAGTCGGTCACGTCCATCTCGTCTACGAATATCGTGCCCTCGTCCGGCGTCTCAAGACCGGCTATGCATCTCAGGGTCGAAGTCTTTCCACATCCTGACGGGCCGAGTAGAACGAGGAATTCATGGTCCCTGATATCGAGGGAAACCCCATTAATCGCGAGTGTGCTTCCGTACCGTTTCGTGAGATTCTCTATCCTTAACTTCGACACGGAGTTTCTTCGCGTTAGCGTGTAGGATTGCTTAAAACCTTTTGCGGGTGCATTGCGGACAACTCTTCACGCTCGGGGCGCTACTTCACCAAATCTCCAGATCTGATAGATTACGGAAGGGATTTCTTAATTCTCGACGATAGAGGACAATCTATTCTCGAGGCTTTCCAGAGCTTGTTTTGCCAGCTGCTTTCCGACTAGAACCGAGAAAACCTCCTCGCCGATGGCCTGCTCGACCTCGTACTCTTCTGGGAGATTCCATTTCGTGCGCGCTCCTTTGTCCTTGAAGGTATCGGAGAGGGTTTGGAAGTGTCTTGCGTTTGGCAACTTTTGCATCTGTGGATCCGAGAGTGCTGACTCCCGTCCTGGCTGACCGGTCTCTTCGACAAATTTGCGCATAAGCTCCTTCCTCTGCTGATATTCTATCCACATGAACGCCTCTCTCGGGTGCCTGCTCCTTGGAGTGATGACGCAGCCCACGCCCGCCATCATCGAATACCTGCCCCCAGGACCTGCTGGACTCAGCCCCGTTCCAATCAAGGCAGCGTATTTGGACATGGAAGGGTTTTGTGGTACACCGTTACCGTACATGCAAGGAGCGATTGCGCAGACCCCTTTGCTTGCGAGGTAATCATTGAACGCAAATCTATTGAAATTCAATTCGCCGGGAACCCCGTAGTTTGTGTGCATCTGCTTGACGAAGTTGAGTGTCCTCAAGGCCTCTTCAGAATTGCAGGTTAGTTCCCACGTACGCCTATCGAATATGTCTCCTCCGAAGTCCCAGAGTAGGTTGACAAAGAAATTGCCGGAATACCAGTCGGTCAACTGTGTCAGAAATCCATGCATGCGTGGTCTGTCGTTGGTCAATTTGCTAAACTCGGCAACCTCGTCCCAAGTCTTGGGCGGATTACGGAAGGAATGCTCCTTGAGCAGGTCTTTTCGGTAGTACATTATTGTCGCGTTGACATCGGTCGGGATGCCGTACGTCCGCTCAGTCCCATCTGTGCTCTTGTACTTGTAGATCTCCCAATTGATCGGGTTATAGTCGTCCGCTTCCTTTATGCCGATCTCCTCGTCTTGTATATAGTCGTCGAGCGGGAGGATCAATTTCGGTTCTGCGTAAGCTGCGGTCAGCTCGCTTGCGAGGCTGACCACGTCATACGGGCTGGTTCTTTTTTTCAGTTCCTCCCCCCACTGGACTAACTCGTATGGCCTCCCGTCGACCTTGACACCCACGTTCGGGTGTTCTTTCCTGAAGCCGGGAATCATCGTCTTTATTGGAAACTCGTACCTTGGACCTTCCAGCGTAACATGCCTTAGCGAAACGGTGTCGGGCAATCCGGGCGGTCTTTGGGCTTCTACTGCCGATTTTAAGCCTTTTTAATCTGTGGCGATCAAATGGAACATCTTCTTGCGGAATTTCTTGTTCTGGGAATCAGAACCTGAGCCGCAAGGTCTGGCGCAAGGGAGGAGTGGAACTTTTCGTGCATGCCACCGTTACCTTACGCGTTATCTCGCCGCGTTCGCTTTCGTTAAGAATTGCTTGACCTTCGCGGATTTCTTCTTTGAGAATGAATCGTTCCTTATCTTCTCCAACACCTTGTCGGGATCTAAGCCGATTAGCTTCGCAAATGTCCGACCCATTATTTTCTTCTTGTCGTCTGAAGTAAGCGGCTGAATTCCGTATCCTTTTTGATACACTGGGGGCACCTGCCAATTCCAGAATGCCTCGATGAGCTCCTGACCAGCCGGCACTACCATCATGTCGCTTCCCCAGCACAACCTATCAGAAGGAGCGAGAGCGAGAAATTTGCACATCTGCTCGGTGAACCAGAGGGGTTTGGCGGTCAGCGCGGGGGCTAGTGGCGCTCCAATATCGGCGTATACGTTTGGGCGGTTTGAGCACATCGTGGCCACCTTGTCTATGGCCGGAAAGCCCATGTGATAGACGACGAAGTTCAGTTCAGGGAAACTTCCGGCTGCAGTGTCTATGTCCGCCGGGTCCTGCCACTTACTCGCCATGAAGTTGAAGGGCAGCTTATGGATGCTGACGGTCTTAATCCCCAGCTGTGAGAGTTTCTCCCAGAATGGGTAGGCAATCTTGGGGTCATCGGCCCACCATCCAATCGGCCTTCCGAGCGGGTCGTTCGGATACCACTTGAACACTTTCGCGCCAAGGTCGTAAAATTGATGATCCATCTCCTGAAGAGCCTTCTCTCCATCCAACGGAGATACAAAGCCGAAGAGAATTACCCTATCGGGCGCTTTGTCTCTGGTTTCGGCAAAGAGCTCCAGAGACCTCATTCCGTTTACTCCGCTTATGTCGCTTATCCCGGGTAGATTCAAGCAAGCAACGTGGGTGGCCGTCTTGGTGAAAAAATGGTCGAGGAATCCGTCTCCCGTATGATTCGCGATTGATAGCATGCCGCCAGGCCCCCGAAGATAGTCGAAGATCTTGTCGTATTCCGGCGAAGCTTGTCGTATGCTGTTCGCAAAATAATGCGCCTGGTCGTCCAGAACGAACAGCTCCTGACGCATCGGTCAAGTTGGGTTTTGCAGCTCACTTAAGGTTTTGCGGTCGCGTAAGAATTACGTGCCAGAAGGTCTACACGTGCGGCCTTTCCTGAAGGCCATGAGAGCGCCTACATAGTAATGGGCTTTCCGTTTTCGTCGACGAAGATCCTGTCCGGTTTTCTTATGTCAAACTTGGGTGTGTACACCGAAAGGATCTTGATCTCGCCGTCCAACTTCCCGCCGTGCACCGTGTCCTCGGGTATGTAGATTATGCTCTGAGGGCCAAACTTGTAAAACGATTTCCCGACCCTGAATGTACCCGAGCCTTCAAGAACGTGAATCAATTCATCGTGTTTCCTGTGAAGGTGAAGCGGAACCTCGTCACGTGCGAACGCGATGTCGGTTGTTAGGTTCGGTCCCTCCGCTAGATAGATGAACTTGACGATATCGTCAGGGGGGAGTCTTTGGTTCTTCAGGACGTCCTGAACCCTCCAAAAGTTGCCGCCTATTGCGCCCTCGAGACCATCTGACGTCTGCGCCTTCTTCACCTTCGCAAACTTGGACTCGCTTCTAGATACCAAGTGCGAACGATTGATTCCTCTCAGCCTTTAAGGCTTTCAAGCCGCGGGAGTGCCCTCCTCGGCACCATAAGTATAATACACGCCAGACCGATATTTCAGTCCGATTCCAGGTGAGCAGGGGGAAGTTCGAAGGCAAAGTTGTGGTCATAACTGGGTCGGCACGCGGTCAGGGCAAATCCCACGCTCTTGGATTTGCGCGCGAGGGCGCCGAGGTCGTTGTGAACGACGTCTGCAGGAACGCTTCTTCAGTCCCCTACCCTCTTGCTACTGAGAGGGAGTTGGATGGGACGGTGGAAGAGATAAAGAAGATGGGCGGAAGAGTTCTTGGCATAAAGGCGGACGTCGGCATTGAGGCGGATGCAAAGAGACTGGTCGATACGACAATCAGAGAATTTGGTCACCTGGACATCCTGATTAACAATGCGGGGATAGGCAACGTCTCCAGCATTCATGAAATGAGCCTCGGGGTGTGGGAGGAAACCCTGCGAACGAATCTAACGGGAGTCTTCCTCGTCTCGAAACACGCGGTTCCGCACATGATCAAACGACGTTGGGGGCGAATCATAAGCACGGCATCGCAGTTGGGCCTGGTGGGGCACCCCGACCTGGTGCATTACTGTGCATCGAAGGCGGGTGTGATAGGTTTTACGAAAGCTCTCGCTCTGGAGCTCGCTCCGCACCAGATAACCGTAAACGCCGTCTGTCCGTCGGTGGTAGATACGATGCAAGCAAGCGGAATGTTGAAGGCATATCCTGAGTGGGCGGAGAGAGTCTTCAGCCTGACGGGGCCACAGTATCTCTTTCCTGATGGCGATAAGCTCCAGCCGGCTGACATTACGAACGCAATGCTGTGGCTTGCTTCGGATGAGGCGAAGCACGTGACCGGAATCGCACTGCAGATCGACGCAGGTAGCTTGGCCAAGTAGAAGCGATTTTTTTGTCCCGTTGCTCGCGAGGGGACTCGAAGACCGAAAACGAAGCGACCGGGCGCGAGCTAGCAACAGAAGACATAAGAAACCTTGGTCAACGATAACGAACGTGAGGTTTTCCAACAGAACTGTTCTTGTTACCGGAGCGGCACGGGGCCAGGGTAAATCGCATTCCCTAGCCTTCGCGATAGAGGGCGCTGACTTGATATTGGTCGATGTCGCTAAGCAAATCCCGGGAGTTCCACATCCGCTCGGCACTGCAAAGCAACTCGAAGAGGTCGTCGCTGCCTCGAGAAAGCTGGGTCGCAAGGCAATCGGAGTGAATGCAGACTTGAGTCAGTCTGCAGAAGTGAAGAGTACGATTGCGAAGGCCATCAAGGAGTTTGGCAAGATAGATATCGCCGTCATACAACACGCGATAGTAACCATACCCCGCCTCACCCATGAAATAACCGAGGAGGAGTGGGATCTCACGCACGAGAACGATCTGAAATCGTATTTTCTATTGGCCAAGGAGATACTCCCTCATATGATGCAAAGGAAATACGGAAGAATCATCATGACTTCCTCGGACGCCGGGTACCGCGGCATCTGGGGAATCGCGAGTTATACTGCGGCAAAGCACGGCGTAATCGGGTTGGTGCGAAACATGTCTCAGGAATACGCCCCTTGGAATATCACCGTGAATGCAGTCTGCCCCGCTGCAGTCAACACCCCCATGACAGACTGGATGATGAAGATCTATCCAAACTGGTACACTGAAAAGATCTTCCCGTCCAGCGGTAGAACGTCTCTTTTCCCAGGGGTCGACTTCACTGAACCGATTGATGTTACAAACGCGGTCCTGTGGCTCGCGGATGACAACTCCAGATTCGTAACGGGGATAGCCCTTCCCGTCGATTGTGGAATTTCCGCGCGTTAGCTGCCAGCGCGAAGGTCGTGTCCCGTTCGGGCCCGCCTGAGTGAGGGGCGGACTACGCTTAACTGCGTTGGAGTCATTGTGGAAAATGCAACTATCCGTTCCTCCACACTGCTTAAGAATTCGTCGTGCGAGGAAAACGGGTGGCAAAGCCCCGGACGGTACTTGTAACCGGCGCGTCTTCAGGACTCGGACTCGCAACGGCCTCGTTACTCGCTTCAAGAGGGTTCGTTGTATTCGGGACGAGCAGAGACCCTTCGAAGGCGGGACGGCGTGATTTCCAGATGTTGACGCTGGATGTGGACTCAGATGACTCCGTCAGAACGTGTGTCAAGGATGTGGTAGACCAGGCGGGCAACCTGGACGTGCTCGTCAATAATGCCGGGTATGCCCTTACGGGTGCGATTGAGGAGACTTCGACGATGGAGGCAAAGTCGCAGTTTGAGACTAACTTCTTCGGGGTTGTGAGGCTGGTTAACCGTGTCTTGCCGATTATGCGAAAACGTCGGAGCGGACAGATTATCAACGTTGGTTCCATCGCTGGCCTGGCCGGAAGCCCGCTGGAGGGATTTTATACGGCGGCGAAATTCGCGCTAGAGGGCTACACTGAGTCGCTCCGCCTGGAGGTCAGGGAGTTTAACATCAAAGTCTCCATACTAGATGCGGGGTTCTTCAAGACCAATATTGGCAGCAACGCAAAGGCTCCCTCCAAGCCATTGACGGCCTACGACGAACAGCGAAAGAAGGTCGGTTCAGTCCGTCAAACACGCAGGAAAATCGCACTTCTCCCCGCGGTCTTCGCGGAAGCCGTGCTGCGGATCGTCAAGAGCAACTCTCCGCGGTTCAGGTACACGGTCGGCGCCGAGACTTGGTACCCACGCATCGCATCCGCGCGTCCGCCTTCTGCCGGTGAAACCGATGTCCGAAAATTTTGGAACCTCAGCGATTAGAGGGCAAACGAACGCCCAAGCACTCGTCGGCCTCTGAACGCATTAATACAAAGTAGGCGCACGCGCCACGCGTGAAAATCGGACTAGCCAGTTACGACAGACAACCAAACGAGACGATTCGGTTGGGAATCATGGCGGAGAAGATGGGGTTTGATTCGTTCTGGGTCTCCGACCATCTGACTGATTTTCAAGGCGCAAAGATAGACCCTTGGACTACCTTCGGAGCCATCGCGAGAGAGACGCAACGACTATTCATGGGGTCGTGGGTGACCGATGCCCAACGGTGTCATCCCGCCAAGTTAGCCCAGATCCTGGCCACACTCAGTCACATCAGTAATTCTCGAGTAGCCCTTGGAATAGGGGCGGGCGAAGCGATGAACACTGTTCCTTTCGGTTTACCCTTCAGGGATCCTGAGAGCAGGATTGCTCAACTCTCGGAAGCGTTGAGGGTGATCAGGTTACTCTGGGCATCCACCTCGGAAGAGCCCGTCTCGTTTGACGGTCGATTCTTCAAGCTTCAAGATGCTTGGTTGAACCTGAGGGCCCGGGGAAAGATCCCAGTCTACCTCGGCATCTTTGGTTCGAGGAAGGGGCTCGAGCTCGTCGGCAAACAAGGCGATGGCTGGCTGGCCTGGATAAACAGCCCCGAAACTTTCCGTCTCAGGTCAGGAATAATCAGGAGGGCGATGAAGGAAGCGGGGAGGACGCCTCACGCTCTCGATTTTGTCGCCCCAATCTACACTTGCTTATCAAACGATAGG
>VBPK01000021.1 GCA_005877225.1 Nitrososphaerota archaeon | reverse complement strand
GGGGGTTCAAGGGCGGGGGCGGGTCCGGGGGGAGGAGCAAGCTCAAGTCGGCCGAGAATCGGCCCCCGGAGGCGAGACCGGACGTCTTCAGGCTCGGAGACGATATGGCATCAGGGAGGTTAGGGGTGGAAGGATGCTCTTTACGATAGGTGGGAAGGTCCAGAGTGAGGCAGACTTCAAGAGGCAGGTTGCCTCCCGGTTCGGCGAAAAATTCTCTGCCGCATGGAGGGATGCCCTCGACCTTCTGGGTAATTACGACAGGGACACCCTCTTGTCCCAGAATTCCTTCTACAGAGACGTCTACAAGCCGAACAGGGATTCACTCGTAGAGAAGTGGTCGGGGCTGGTGGACGCACAGGTCAAGGAAGAGAAGACAGCGGGAAGGACTTCCAGGCCGTGAGCGTCACTCCACCTCTTTCTCTTTCTTCGACTCTTCGCCGCAACAGCCGGAGCCGCAGCACGAGCAAGGGCAGCAACAGAACAGGTCTTTCACCTCTCCCGTTCACTTATCTTCGAGGTTCTTATTGACTAACCTTCGTCTGTACTTTCCGTCGACCTTCTCAAGCGCGCCGTAGACCGAGAGTCGGCGGAGAATTCTCGAAAGAACCTCCTGATGCAGCCCGCACCGCTCCTTAATCCTCGAGAATGAGAGCGGCGTCTCACTGTGGCAGACGGTACTGCAGACGACCTCCTCTCTCGGAGTCAGCTGGAGGCAGTCTCCTCTATCACAGTCCAGCGTATCACAGCAGGCCGTCCCCACGGGAATCATTGTCGCCTTTCGAAAAGTCGGCCCGCCTATTTATTGACTCCCTGCAGTCAGTAGCCACTCTTCACCAGACCCGCATAATCGAAGACCATCACGCCGTCGCTGTTGTTCAGGGCGTACTGAAACTGTTGCTCGTAGTCGGCCTTGCTCGCGGTCGCGAAGACTCCCACACTCGCGATGATCCCATGGCGGATGAAGCCCTGGCTTCCCGCCGCATAGGTTTCGAGAACTAGGATCTCCGGCTTCAAAGCGAGAGAGGCGTTTGTAGTAGTAATCGCCGTCTGCCCCGAGCGGTAGCCAGCCTGAAGGTTCCCGAAGAGGCGCTGCTGTGAAGCGGAAGGCAGAGTAGACATGTCCAGGCTTATCCCGTCCTCCCCGAGGGCGTAGATAGACTGCGGCAGCGTCTGCGAGGCACTCGTGAAGTAGAGCGCGAAGAAGATTTTCAGACCTTGAGAGTGGGCGTCCGCCACGAAAGCCCCCAACTCGCTCCCGTTGAAGAGGAGGTTTCCCGCCCGGTAGACCTGAAAGAAGACCGTGTTGAATCCATGCGACTTGGCGGCGGAGAGCATCGCCGCGAAGTTCGATTCATCGACGATTCCGTTTCCCTGGTTCCCGTAGAGGATGACTGGTTTGCTGGCATTGCCAGGAAAGAGCCGAAGGAGGTAGGCAGAGTACAACAAGATCCCTAGGGATGCGACGACGAGAGCCGCGATGATGTAATACTTTCTTGCTGTGGAGCCACGTCTCCTACCTCTCTTCAACGAATTGACGAACTCGCCCGCTATCTAATATGTAGAGCGAGCGAGCCTTTCACTGCCTGAATCGTGCGCGAGGCGCTGACCTAGGGCCGGTTGAGCTCGTTTTTTATCCTACTCGCTATCTCCGTCAACTCTTCAGAAGTGAACTTCTTTCTATCCATGAACCTCCCCCTGTCAGCGAACTTCACGGGTATCACATGGACGTGGACATGCGCCACCACCTGATTCGCGGCCTCACCATTGTTCTGGACGAACCTGAACCCATCCGCGTGCACGGCCGAGACTACCGCCCTCGAAATCCTCGAGGCGAGCATGAAGAGCTCCCCTATCTCCGACTCATCCATCTCCCAGATCGTCTCTCCGTGTTTCTTCGGGCATACCAGGAGGTGACCCTCCGAGAACGGCGCGATGTCCAAGAAGGCTATGTGATTTTCGTCCTCATAGACGATGTTGGAGGGCTGCCTCCGTTCGACGATACCGCAGAAGACACATTGACCCGCCGCCGGTGTCACAGACTTGCGCCCGACTCTCACTGAGTTCAACCCTACCGCGCTTCCGACCTCCGAGGGCTCTAAAGGTTTCCCACTCAGTTGGTCACGAACCCAGCTCGTGGTATTTTTTCAGGGTTTCTTCGTCAAGCCTAATCAATGAATGGTGTCTTCTAGCCCTTCTCCCGAGGTTGAGTTCAAGAAGCGATACAGGTCGCCTGGGAAAACCCACCGCTGTCAGCCGGAACGCAAAGAGAAATCCTCTCTGTTTCATATCCTCCCGAACGTCCCGAGTGACCGAAGCGACGGCATTCGCGAAGACCTTCCCCTTGTATGCGAAGAGAAGCGAGTAAGGTCCTCCCTCCTTCATCGGGCTCGCGAGTCTCCAGTGCCAGAGCGGGTTGGGCTTCCGAGCTCTCGACTTCAGCTCATCCGCTATGCTGACCTTCGGGTCCGCGTACTTGGGCGAATGAACCAGAATCCACCCGAGCCTGAACCGGTCGGTGCGTCTCACGAGATGACCTCTTACCTCCACTTTAAAACGCAGTCGCCTTAGGGCAGCCTCGTGCGAACCGAGCTATATTCACAGGTAGCTAAGAAGGTCCTCAAGGACTCTCTACATCTGAAGAAGGGAGAGACTCTTACCGTGGAGACTTGGAACAACGGTCTCCCCTTCGCCCGTGAGGTCGTGAAAGAGGCTAGACGCATCGGATGCATCCCGATCACTCTGCTGGAGGACGAGGCGGCGTTCCTCGACGGGGTGAGAAACGCCTCGAGAGAAATCGTCGGCTTGATGGGCAAACAGGAGTACGCGATGATTTCCGGAAGCGACGGTTACGTCTTCATCCCTGGTCCTCCCCTCGGCACCTACAACCGGAAGATCACGCGTCAGGAGTATCTCGACTCCACGAGGTACAACGATTCGTGGTACAAGGCAGCGAAGAAGGCGAACCTCAGAGGCGTCAGGCTGACCTTCGGGTACGTGGGACGAGATATCGCGAGGTTGCTCGGCAGGAGCGTAGAAGACGTCGTTGAACACCAGCTTATGGGGTCTCTCGTTAGTTTGGAGAAGATTGCCAGGAAAGCCAAGGAAATCGCGA
>VBPK01000020.1 GCA_005877225.1 Nitrososphaerota archaeon | reverse complement strand
GACGCAGAACTTCGTCACCCTCGCGGCCGGCGCGAAGGCAACCCTGTACTTCGCCGCTCGCACCCCGCTCGGGTCGGAGGTGAACAACATCGAGGAGGAGCTTCAGTCCCTCTTCATGGCGTTCTTCGCCCTGACGGGACAGTACAGCGACGGCACCCTCTACGGCCAGACGATCCCGTTTCCTGTCGGAATCGTAACGGGTGCAACCGGCTCTACCTCGATTACTACAGGCGGGACCGGTGCCTCCGTCACGGTGACCGGAGACGACTTCAATGACAACGCGAGGGCGTTCATCGGATGGATTGACTCGACGGGGAAGATAACGGTCCTGACGAAGTTCACGATGAACGGCGACGACATCCCGGCGGGCACCACCTTCCAGGTCCCGAGCGCCAGCCCCGGATTCTACACCATCGTGGTATCCGACTATGTGAATACGATATTCATGACCTTCCAGCACACGTAATCGAGTTCTCGGCACAACTTGAACAGTTCAAAGACAGACGGATTGGCACATATCTCGAAGTGACGCGGTTACCGCTGATTTCAGCACCATTTGGAACCTACCTTAAGTCCCCCAAGGCCAGATTCCATAAAATTCCTACACGACTCGATATAAGAATTGTAAACACAGCTTCGGAGTACGGAGGATTACAAGAAATCGCATAGTATCTACAACGGAATACTATGTATATATCAGAAATACATACACAGGGGTATATCCCCTTCCTTCCTAACCAGAAGCCCTTGGCAGCAATCGAAGCGCAGTCGCTAGGCGTCACAACCTATACGGGACGTAACGAACGAAAGAGGGACTTCGCGAGGCGTTCACAACTCGAAATCTGCATGGACATGCTCGCCGCCGTGAAGGACGGCTCGGAGCGACCGACACAGATAATGTACAGGGCGAACCTATCCTGGCTCGCTCTCCAGACTCACTTCAAGACCCTCGTGGAGGGCGGGATGCTGAAGTGGGCCGAGAGCGGCAACAGGAAGCGATACGAAATCACCGAGAAGGGCAGGTCTGTACTGATCTCATACCACAAGATAAAGGACGAAATAGAGCGCGCGTTGCAGGGCGCCTTCCCCCCGGGTGGACCGGACTCCCGAGTTTCTCAGAGAAGTCTGTTGGTCAGCGGTTGACCAGCAGCACCTTTTTTTCCGGCCTTCGCAGAAGAAAGCACGCCAATTGTAGAAATGTATTGGTAATCCAGAATCCAGATTCAAGAAGGCATCTTGCCTATAAGCCAGGGCACGAATGTTCTAACCACGTGAGCTGAATTGCGGGCAGAGAAACTAAGACCGGGAGTATCCCCGAAACTTACCGACTTTTACAGACTTGACTATAGGATAGGCGCGGTCTTCAGCGAGGTAACCGAAGAAAGGGTCCAGGTGATCCCCGCCGGCACCTGGAATGTCTTACGGGCTCGTCTCGTTCTCGATTTCGAAGAAAGGGGGCCTCTGGCGATGTTCGAGATAGGCTTCACTCTCGGCTCTTCGTTCGCGAACGAGATGATGCAGCACATAAGTGATCCCGTGGTGCTCGTGAGACGACTCACTGACATGGCTGCTGCGGCAGGGTGGGGGATCTTGTCGGTAGTCGGTGACTTGCAATACGGAAGTCAACTCACCGCCACGGCGGCCAACTGCGTGTTTTGCGAGAACCAAGAAATGTCCACTTCGCCCCAGTGTGATTTTCTCGTCGGCACCATCAAGGGTATTGCTGACAGGGTGTACGGCGCACCCCACGAGGTGTGGGAGGAAAGATGTGCAGCGATGGGGGACTCTGCCTGTCAAACTATCGCGGAGGAAAGTCCAGAGGAATTGATGAGCCCCGATTCCACCGCCAGCCGTTCGCTCGTGAATGCTCGCCTGAGGGTTGCTGTGGCGAAGTCCTAGAACCATCTTCGATAACCCTAGTTGCGCCCGTCTTGCCTTTTCCACCTAATCGTGGTCTCCTCCAGTTCTTCACGGATGGGACTCCCCGCGCAATTCCCTATCCATCACCCCGATGAAACCTTCGTCGCCAACTCTGTCCGCGCTCACGCACGCACGCAGCAATCACTCAAGCCCATTGAAAGAAGCCAAAAATAGGAAGAATCTCGGAGTTAGAATCAGTTTTCTTAGCCCGAGAGAGGAGGAAACGGGTTGATAGATATCCAGGCATAGGAATCTATCACATACTCATAACTCATGGAACTTGTCCTTGTCCCTTGGTCCGAAGGCCTTCATCTCAGGATGAGAACCGAACATAGAATCCGGGATATTCTCTGCCTTGCTGATGAGGCGTTTGACCGTCTCGTCTATGCTCTTAGCCCCATACTTCTATTTGAGCTCCTCAAGCACCCTCGCTGTGTTCTTCTTGACCTCTACCGTTGTAGACATTCCTACAGTCTGTAGTCCATGGATAATTTAGACCTGTCGCCGGCCGAGTCTTTTTCTGGGTGATGGGGAAAGTGCTAAAAGTCAGGTTGGAACCTGCGGTCGCCGGGACGACGCTACATGCGGCACTTCAATCCAGTCTCCGAACATGTACCTGAAAGGGCATCGGCGTCAAACGTCGTCGTGGAAGCAGGAACTTCAGCCACTGTAAACGGGGCAGCCTATGTGCGAAACGCTCAGAGCCGCAGGTGTCTCACGACTCCCGGCCTGCCGTCCTGATCTGGTGAGGCTCGAGACGAGGGATATCCAAGTCGTCGAAGTCGTGGTCAAAGCTGACTATGGCTGCCGCGCCCAGCTTCTTGGCAGCGTAATACTGGATCGCGTCATCGAAGTCAAGCTTGGTGGTACCAGTCAGAATCGAGGCTGAGACCTCGTCGGCTAACGTTGTGTCGAAAACGTACAGGCCCACTGTCTGGTCCAGGGCGCGAAGAAACGAGGTCAGCTCCCCGGCATTCTTTCGCATGATTGCCTCGACCGAATGAATGCTAAAATGCGTAACGGCCGATTCGGCCCTTCCCTCCGAGATCATATCGAGCAGGGCCTTGCACTGTTCTGCCTTGCTTCGTCCGAGAAGCATCTCGAGAAAGATGTTGGTGTCTATGAGGATCAATCAGAGTGGTCCCACGCGTGAGGCTTTCTTGATCGAGCCTTTTTTGTACCCGTACTTCTCCATCGCCCGCTTCCTGAAACGTTTCGCCAGCGATTCATCGACCTCGACTTTCACGGTTTCCGTCATATGCACTTTTGTACATTTGTCCGATATATAATCGCCACGATGAGGCATAGTGGCTTCCCATTGAGAAGCGGAGAGACGGCGTGACTGGTAGGGGATGAGACCATACCCTCAGAGCACCGTTCCACCCTGTTAATTCAATCTCCGGCTGATACGAAGCCGAAATTCGATTTGCTGAGGAGGTGTAGAAAGTGGTAAAAGCGAGGCAGGAGAGGCTCGGCGTGCCCGAGCTCTCGTAGATGATGATCAAGTCGAGGTTCATCTTCTCGACCTCCTCGCTCGTGAAGCCGAGGCTCCTTCCCCCCCGGGTGGGCTCGACTCCGAGTTTCTCAGAGAAGCCTGCCGGTTAGCGGCTGAGTAGCGCCACTCCCTTCTCCGATAGTACCTTCGTCGCCAAACCCCTCTCGCGCGATCACGCGAGCTTCGCGAATCCAAGCCAAAGAGGGAGGAAATCCCGAACGAGGATTTCTTTCCCACGAATGTAAGATATAGATTTCCGCTTCACAGGGCTTAATAAACGAGAACAACATGAGATGGTCGAACGAAGAATGGAATCGAATTTCCAAGACCAAAGCCAAGACCTGATGGAATCGGAGAAGATCGAAGCAGTAATGCGAATGGCTCGGCCCAACGTCACCGTAATAGGTGTCGGTGGCGCGGGGAGCAACATCGTCTCCTGGATCAAGCAGCGGGGAATATCCGGGGGCAAACTAATAGCAGCCAACACAGATGCGGCCCATCTCAGCATCACCAAGGCTGACAGGCGCATACTCATCGGCGAGAAGTCGATGCACGGACAGGGGGCCGGTGGTTACCCCGAAAGAGGTGAGATTGCAGCCCGAGAGTCGATCGAGGAGATGCGAAAGGAAGTGGCTCGCTCAAATATCGTTTTCATCTGCGCCGGCCTCGGCGGGGGTACCGGTACGGGAGCCGCCGCTTACCTCGCGAGAGAACTTCGAGACGCGGGCAGACTCGTTATCGGCGTCGTCACTCTGCCGTTCGCCGTCGAGAGCTACAGATACAATAACGCGAAGAAGGGGCTCGAGAGGTTGCGCGAGTACTGCGACACCGTCGTCGCGATCGACAACACCAAGCTTTCGAAGGTCGCGGGCGACTTGCCTCTGCAAGACGCCCTGGGCGTTGCGAACGAACTTGTAGGGCAGTTCGTCAAGGGCATCACAGAGACAATCACCAGTGCCAGTTTAATCAACATCGACTACGCTGACCTCAGGGCAATAATGGAACGAAAGGGGCTGGCGGCAATCGGCGTGGGTCAAGCATCCGGTGATCACAGGATGGATAGTGCCGTAAGGTCAGCCATCGATGGACAGCTTCTCGACATCCGTGACATTACAAAGGCTAAGGGAGTCCTCGTCCACGTGGCCGGTGGGCAGGACGTGACACTCGAGGAGGTAACGAGTGCGGGGCA
>VBPK01000074.1 GCA_005877225.1 Nitrososphaerota archaeon | reverse complement strand
GACCCGGGGCCCTCGGGAAGAAGATCCGCGGGACGGCACCCGCGAACCCAATGGCGGACCCCACGGGGGACGCACGATACCCGCACTACTTCCCCACACCTCCGGGACCGGGCCCGAACTTCCCGCAGATGGACTTCACCCGTGTCGCCCTGAGCCAGCCCGTCTCGAATAGCCTGCGGGTCACGATGATGGTCGCGAACTTGGCGAGCCTCGCGCCTCCGAGCGGTGCGAGCTCGGCCATCTGGCTCACGCGGTGGCA
The DNA here is from genome assembly GCA_005877225.1 of Nitrososphaerota archaeon. Taxonomy (GTDB): domain Archaea; phylum Thermoproteota; class Nitrososphaeria; order Nitrososphaerales; family Gagatemarchaeaceae; genus TA-13. The sequence continues at coordinate 12,779 of VBPK01000074.1, read as the reverse complement.
ATCCGCCGCCTTCGGGGACGACAGTGAGGCGAGCTTCCGGATCTTCTACGCGGGCGCGAGCAAGTCCCTCACGAGCGAACTGCCGACGTTCTTCTCCGGGACGGGGACCTCCGCGCAGGGGGCGGATCCCGGGAACGGATGCGTCACGACGACCCCGGAGAACTGTAAGATCATCCGGTATCCGGAAGAGAAGGTCCAGAGCGGGAGCCTCAACCAGGCGACGGGCACAATCACGATCGACGTGCCCCTGGCGGATGTCGGGAGCCCCGCGAACGGGGCCGTCCTGTTCAGCGTGACCGCGCTCAGTTTCGGCGAGATCGCCGGGGATCCAATCCTCCAGGACGTCGACGCGACTCGAGCCTTCGACTTCGTCGTCGGAGGCGCAACCGCACCCGTACCGCGCAAAGTCACGGGGGGCGGAGCAATCCCGACGGACCAGACCGGTGGCGAGGGGCACTTCAATCTCGTGGCGCATACCGACCTCAAGGGGAAGGTCGACTACATCGACGACGCGTCCAAGCTGACGTTCACCTCCGCGTTCATCTCCTCCGTGAGCGTCGAGGGGACGAAAGCAACAATCAAGGGGACCGGATTCGCCAATGGGGCGTTCACGAACTTCGTCGTGGTCGTCGAGGACCTCTCGGAGTCGGGCGCGGGCTCAGACACGTTCTCGATCTCTCTCGAGGGATACGCCCGCTCCGGCGTCCTCCTCCGGGGGAACATCCAGATCCATTGACCCATGCCCCCACACCTTCCCGGGAAGGTCCTGGGCGGAAGTGAAGAACCCGACCCTGGAATACCGCCTATTCGTATCCGCGGAACGCTTCGATCTCGACGTCTGATTCGGGGACACCCAAGCCTCGGAGTAACCGCAGGGTTCCCACGACCATGCTGGGTGTGCCGCTGATGTAGTAGATCGGGTCGTCAAGCCCGAGCGCCGCCTCTTGGACAAGTTCCCGGCCAATCCGTCCCGTCGTCCCTTGCCACCCCTGCGCCGAGGTGCGGGTGAGGGTGTAGAGCACGCGGAACCGGGGGCTCTGCTTTTCGAGCGCCTCGAGTTCGTCTCGGTACACGATCTCGTCCTCGCTCCGATTGCTGTAGACGAGCCGGATCGGGATGGGCAACGCCTTGTCGGCCGCGTACTCGGCCATGCCTTTGAGGGGCGTGATGCCGATGCCTCCCGCCACGAGGACGGCGGGCCGCGTTTCGTGCAGCACGAAGTCGCCGATCGGGCCGAAGACGCGGACCTCGTCATCGGGCCGGAGGGCCGCGAAGGCGCGCTTGTAGGCGGAGTCCGAGAGGCGGACCGCGTATTCGAGGTGGGGGCGCGTGGGACTTGTCGCGAGGGACATGGGCCGCGCGTCCATGCCCTCCTCGGTCTGCAGCTGCAGGAACGTGAACTGAGTGGGACCGAACGTAAAGGCCTTCGGTTTCTCCACCTCGATCGCGTGGGTCGTCGGAGTGAGCGATCGCGAGGACACGACTCGACTCTTGAAGCCCCGCGGGGGACCGGCCAGCGCCTCAACCTCCAATCTGCCTTGGGCGGGAACACGACTGCGGTATTTCGTGACTCTGACCGGGAGGAAGGCGTCACGCCAGCGTAGATTCGTTGAGAGCTTTCTAATCGGCGAAACATGGCGGTAGAATTAAGCCTTGGGGGAATGTTGTTACGACGTCTCACGATGCCGTCGCCAACTCAGGGTTGGGTATTCCTATGCAACGACAATACCGAGGAAGATTGCTTCCGGCGATGCCTTGTAGGCTCACCCGAGAAATACTTACCGCGGTTCGCAACCTTGAAAAGTGGCGATCCGATCTTGTTGTATAACTACGAAGCAGGAAGGCTTGTCGGACACTTCACGGCTGCATCGGAAATCAAACTAGATCTGGCCAAGGACGAATGGGGGCGGCGATACCGCGCTCAGGTCCCATTGACGCTTGAGAAACGATTCAGTACTCCGGTTCCACGGAAGAAGCTCGAATCAATCCACGGCCTCACCTTCGACTCGCGGGGATTTCTTACCAACTTCGCTCTACCAATCGAAATTGTCCAGGAAATTCTTGATCTCGCAACGGGCCGAAAGGAAACCATCGGAGCGCCAGGGACCAAGGAGGAGACGGACTTCAGAAAGAAGTTTCCCGCGAACTTCCTCTGTTCGGACGGCCACTGGGTTCGATCGAAGGCAGAGCTGCTCATCGACAACTGGCTCTATACACGGCACCCACCGATCGCTCACGCCTATGAACGAAGGCTTCCCGTGACCGAGGAGGCCTATGCAGATTTCTATATGCCGATTGGCGATTGCTATATCGAATACTGGGGGCTTGACAACCCGCAGTACAATGAGCGGAGGCGCACCAAGCTAGAGCTTTTTCGCAAGTACGACTTCCGCGTCATCTCACTTAACGATCGAGATCTCGAGAAACTCGATGACCTTCTCCCAACGCAACTTCTGAAGCTCTTCCCCAATGGCTTTCGTTTCCAGTAGGGAGCAGGAAAATTCCTCAGATCGAGCGATCCGCGCGCGAGATTTCTCCATGTGACATGTCCACACGGTGATTAACCATGTTTGGTCTATTCGCGGACGCGAACCAACCACATGTGGTCTATCTGGGTCGCGGACCGTAGGCACCCTTAAGTGCGAGGACCTTGTCGGGAGAGACGAAGGAATTTTGAATGCCAAGCGAACTATTTGGAACAAGCGTCATCTTTGTCAAAGTGGCGCCAGGATATGTAGAGAGAATGTTGACGACCCTCCGCGCCAAGCCCCACGTGGCGAAGGCCGAGGCCGTCTTTGGGCGTCACGACATCGCCATCGCGGGCGGCTTCCGGAACACGGACGAGCTGCGCGCATTCGCGTCCGAGGTCCAAGCATGGGACCACGTCCGAGGGCTCCGGAGCTATCCGGCACTCCAGGACTGGACGTCGAGTAAGAAAGATGGGCACGCCAGCAACGCGTACCTCCTCATTCGCTCGACCGACACGCAGAAGACGATGAGCGCGTTGAAGAACGTCCCCGAGATCCAGGAGATCATCGGCACGACCGGCGACGAGGACATCGTGGCCCGCATCAGCGCGGACCCCCGCGAGAACCTCCTCGAGTCCGTCGTGACGAAGGTCCAGGGCATGCCCGGCGTGCTCTCGACCGAGACGCTCCCGGCGTTCTCGAAGTATTAGAACAATGTTTCATGGACGGGCCCAATCCGGTTCGTCCCTTTTTTCGTTCCCGCGTCGTGTCAGATTCCCCTCATCAGACATCGTGGTGGGCAACATTGCGATCGAGATCAAAGGCCCGACGACGAACCAGGGCCTCCAATCCATCGCGGACAAGATCGCGCGCTACCGACTCTACTTTTCGGGCGTCATCTGCGTCCTCTTTGACGTCCTGGACGAGGGCCACTACGACGAATGGTTCGAGGAATCCGGGATCCAGACGTCGTGGTCATCCGGATCGACTGAAGCTCACTGATAAGTACGTGGAGAGTCCGAGACGCATGGTGGAGGATCCGTGTCTCGATTGCGTTCGCGGAAATCGTATTCGCCTCGGTCAGCCTTCCACCAAGACCCGGTAACTCGGGCAGATCGCACCATTTCTCTTCGAAGGAAAGCGTTCCCGCGTGAGCGCGATCCGCTGAGAGGCGGGCTCCATCATCTGGTCAGTTTCCTGTCGGTCCTTTGGCAACCGCCCCAAGGATCCCGAGCGAGGCGAGGCAATCTGGACACAGATGTTTCTTGGCCGTTATTGTATCGGGAGTAGTATCGAAAAACCGACCGCACTTCCGGCACCGGATGCCCGGATATTCATCCTCCTGGATGTGATAGATAACAGCCCCACCGATTCTCGTTCTCCAGATCGGATGCCCTTTGAGCTTCAAGTCCCTAATCCACTTGCTATAGCTCGATCCGTATTTTGTATGAAGTTGACTTGCGGTCCACGAACCCCGGCGAAGATCTGAAAGCAAGTTCTCCTTCTTTCCTCGCACGTCGCGGAGCTTCAACCACTGCGTCTTTCTCTGATTGAAGCAGACAAGACAAAGGATGGTGAAGTCGGTCCGACGGTTGTAATACAGGTCTCCCACTCGAATCGGCTTCGAGCAATCGTGGCACTGGTACTCCACACTAGCGTGACGGATCGGATTGTCTGGAATGTAATCACCGATTACTTCGCAAATGTATCGTATTGGTTGTACACTACAAACCCAAGTAATCTATTCCTGACGACATTAACTGTCCGTTACGGTCGCGCCCCCGTCGATGAAGATTCGTCAGAGGGTATATATACCCTCTATGGAATCGCAATATCCGGTTGGGGTAAATCGTGGAGTACAAGGTCGTCCCGTTGGACCAACTTCATTCACGCGAGTCTCAGGTGCGCCAGGAATTCGATCAGGAGTTCATCGAGGAGCTCGCTCACTCCGTTAAGCGAGAAGGCGTGCTGGTTCCGATCATTGTTAGGACTGTACGCAAGGGTTACGAAATAGTTGCGGGGGAACAACGCTGGCGCGCGGCGAAGATCGCCAAGCTGAAAGAGGTGCCCGTGGCGATCATGGAGGCAGACGACCGGCGCGTGCTCGAAGTTGCGTTACTCGAGAACGTCAAGCGGAAGGACCTCCATGGTTGGGAGCGCGAGGATGCAATTGCGGCGCTATGGGAGACAAAGGCATACGGTTCCCTCAGTGATTTGGGAAAAGTCCTCGACGTGCAGGGAGATCACGTCAAGGAAATCTTGCGCGCGAGAGAACTCCGGCGTGCGGAGCATTTGCCTAAAGGAAGTTCCACCCGAATGATCACGACGGTCGCTCCGCTCGATCGGGCGAGTCGGAAGGCGATCCTTGAAGCTCAAGAACAAGGGGACATCGAAAAAGACGTTCACAATGTCACGAAGTTGGTCTCTTCACTTCGAAAGATTCCTGAAGGGGCCAGGCCCCGAATCGTGGAGGCCGTTGCGAAAAAGCAGCTCGACCTCGACGACGTGGATTCGATGCCTGGTGTCGCCGAGACTGAAGACGATGTAGAGCAACTTGTCGAAGCCAAGAGGACACTTCCCGAACGGGAGTACCACTCTGTCGTTTCATACGTCAAGCAGGAGAGAGCTGGCGGCAGAAAGCCCGTGCTCAAGACGATTATTTCTGGCGACGTCACGATTTGGAATACTTACTTGAACACGCTGGAGGCGGCTCGTGATGAGATCCTTCTCCTTTCGCCAAGCAAGTGTCGAGGCTGGGACGTCGAACACCGTGTGCGTCTTCAAAAGGCACTTAACCAGATTGATCGACATGTCGAGGAAATGTTGATTGAACTCGGAAAGGGAACCTGATGGTGGACACGAGAAAGAAGGGAGCTCGCCCACTGTTCGTTCTGTGGGACTACAAGGCCCATGGAACCGAAAACGAGGACATCCCGTTTCATGTCAAACGGATGTCCGCGAAGTACGTGGCCTTGGCCGAGTATTTCTTGGACAATCCGCCGAACAAAGTGCCTTTCAGACCCCGCGACATCGGAGTCGCGGCCCATGCCCTCCAGACTTATCGGAAGGACGTTGAAAACTGGGTTGCGGTCAAGATGATGAATGCGATCCGGGAGGATCCGGAATTCACTGACGGCGACCTGTTCGCTCAGGTGATCAGAGAGCTCCACCAGCAACCTTGGTATCCGGGATCAACGTGGCGGGGTTTCTACTACGTTCAGCCGATGCCGAAGACCATAAAGCGGGCGACCCGGGAGGACCTGTGGGCGCTAAGGGCGATGGGCAAAGACGGTCTGCCCTACCTGAAGGCCCAGGAACTCGGATGGTGGGCGGAACCTAAGTTTGAGAACCTTGAACTTTGGAAATCGCGCATTGCAATCAACCATCTCCGAAGAACTGTCGAAATGTACGCCGAGGCTGCCCTCACAGGCCGGAGTATTGGTCAGCTGAAGCCCGCGCAGCTCTTCTACCTAGTCGAGGCGGCGACTGCTTCCGTCAAGAAGGCACTCCCAGCACCGACAGAAGAGAAAATCGCCTAGCTCCATGTCAGCCGTCTGTCCGACAGATTCTTTATGTCCCAAGTAGTTGCGACATTGGGATGCACTTCAGCGACGACGAGTGGACAGCGAAGACAATCGGCCGCTTCTACACCAAGCCATTCACCGCTGCCTTCGTCACTGAACTCGTTCTCCAACACCCAATCGAGACCGTCCTCGATCCATCATGTGGAAATGGTGTCTTTCTGATTGAGGCGGCCAACCGCCTCCGTGCCCTTGGCGCGGCTCGAGGATCGACTTTGACCGGGATTGACCTCGACGAGATCGCCTGTTCGGAGGCGGCCGCGGTGATAAAGTGGAATGCGCCCGAGCTTCACGCGGAAATCATCAACCGCGACTTCTTTTCGGTAGAACCCGATGAGATTGGGGGGGTCAGTGCCGTGCTGGGCAACCCTCCCTTCGTTCGCTATCAGATTTTTAGCGGTAAAGTGAGAGACAGAGCCTTGAGGTGCGCGGAGGACGCAGGCGTGTCCCTGAGTCGTCAGAGTAACGCGTGGGCACCGTTCGTAATTCATGCAATCAGCTTCTTGCAGCCTGGTGGAAGTCTTGGATTGATCTTGCCTGGGGAACTCCTACACGCGGCTTACGCAGCCCCAGTCCTCCGCCACATTTTCACCCATTTCGAGCAAGTGAGAGTTCTCACTTTTGATGCTCCTCTTTTCCCCGCTCTTGATGTTCATGCGATCGCTCTTGTTGCCAGCGGCGCGGGGGGAACATGCAAGGAGTTCCAGATCGTTCGGGTGCGAAACTCCAACGGCATTGGCCCTTGGACGAGTATTGGACACACAATCGTCGAAAACCCGCTATACGCCGACTCCAAGAAAAAGATCCCGCGAGTCCCCGAGTACTATCTCCCACAGAAAATTCGCGGGATTTATCGCAAAATTCAATCCTCAGTCATTGCTTCGTCTGTAGGCCAAGTGGTCTCCGTCGATATCGGTTACGTTACGGGGGACCACAACTTCTTTCACCTGACCAAAGAGGGGATTAGGAGGTGGGATGTCCCGGTGAAGTTCAGAGTTCGGACCTTGCGAAGTGCGAGAAACATGAAGTGCAGCGTATTCACGGAGGGCGATTGGAGGAGGCTGAGAGACCAACTTGGCGCCTCTTATCTGTTACGGATACCTGCCGCGAGTTCTGCTGAGCGACTTGAGAGAATCAAGCCGTACTTGGCCGAAGGCATCCGAAGAAGGGTAAATCGAAGATATCAATGCAGAAGCCGCAATCCTTGGTATTCGGTAAGAGGCGTTCGGATCGCAGACGGCTTCCTGACCTCGATGTCTAGCGGGCCTCCGAAATTAGTCATGAACGAGGCAGGAGTCGCAGCGTCAAACAACATGCACGTAATCACTCGTCGCGAACATGTTGATTCGAGCACGTTCAAGGCCATCACGGCTTCATGGTACAGCACCTACACGATGACCAGTACCCTTGTAGAAGGCCATGTGCTCGGGGGCGGACTGCGAAAACTCGAGCCTTCAGAAGCTGAACGGGTCGGCGTGCTGGTCCCGTCGGACCCAGACCTCCTAAAAGCCCTCGCCCGACTTCTGCCCGAGGTGGATCGTTTCTTGCGTGAATCCAGAATCCAGGAGGCGTCCGGAAAAGTAGACCATTTACTCCTCGACGAATTCCTGGGCCTGAGCCAAGAAGAAATTACTACACTCGCCGAATTCGCGAATGCTAGCAGAGCGGGTCTGAGCTCTCGATCGTGAACCGGGAGGGGCTTCACTCGAACGACAAAACCGCTCAGACCTGCAGCTTATGCATGTCCCCATCCGTGGGCGGCGCACACAAACCGCACTCGCAGGGGCCTCCACTCCATTCAGCGCGCCCGGCCGATCGCGCTCAAGAGAGATACAACCAAGTGCTCAGGAATTTCGAGAGGGTCCGATCGGCCGACCATCACTCGACGCATGATGTCGGGCAAATGCGTTCCGAGAAGGGCTTTAGTCGTGGGGACGTCGTGTCCTTGAAAGAGCGGTTGCGGATCTAGTTTCACGCGATGTCTCCAGACCTCCTCCCCTTTTGGCGACCAGACGACCTGGTCGTCCACGAAGTATCCCTGCGTGACAGGATAAGCTGAAATGCTCCCGACCAACCCTCGGAGGAATTGATCGTATGTAACTCGCCCTCCGTGAATGCCGGCCTCGGAAGCACGCTTTTTCCACGGTCCGACAAAAATCAAAATGTCCCCCTTCTTGATCGCCTGAGCGTTTACAAGGCGGTTAGGATTCAGGTTGCTCGGGAAACCCCACAGACCCGCCTCGAGACCAGTCTCCAAGTGCCGATCCACCGAGTGACTGCGCCACACAATCCAACCTCGCGGATCGTTCCGTCGTCGCAGAACGGTGTCAATGTCCGCCAAGGTGTCGTCGAGAAGAGTCTGCTTGGTCCGATCGAGCCAATCACGGAAACGATCCATGCGCAGCTCGACTTGGGGGACTGGGAACGATTGCGTCCGCTTGTACACAACGAGAAAACCATCGCTGCTCGTGAGGACACTGGCATCATGTCCGTGAACCCTGAAGTCACCGGTTGTCCATTCGACCTCTGCTGGGACCGGACGTTCGAGACCTTCGATCCGGTTCTCGATGATATCAGGGTAACTATCGGTCGAAGGATTCATTCGAGCGCCGAGGACTCGGCGTCCGTCGACGAGGTAATCGTCATCGTGGCAGCGCTCTTGCCAGTAACGTTGGAGCACCACCTCCTGGAGCCACTTCACCGAGCCGGCATATTCGAAAGAAACGCCTTAACTCTTTTCAACCACCCCGTAGAATCCATGTGTGCTGAGTGGATCGGTGAGAAGATACTGGCCTGTCCCAGCAAGATGGGTTCTAGTGGGCGAGATCCTTTACGAGGTCCGCACAACTCTCCGAAAAGCATATCTGACACCTTCCGAATTTGTTTCCGGAGGGAATCGACTGATTGCAAGCGGCTCGTATCGTTTTCGGGTAAGGTGCACTGAGAGAAGAACTCGGATTTTCTCGGACAACAGAGGCGAACAGTCGTCATTGGCGGGATCCGGTTCAGTGATTGACTGCGCTATTGGTCATAGAACGTATCGCTTTGTCAGGATCTAAAGGGGCCGAACTTGCCTCTAACGATAAGTGCCTCCGAGCCGTTTCATTCCTCGCATGGCGTAGTGAACTGGCATGGGTTCTTTCTTGCGAATCGAGAGGAGTTCAAGCGATTTCTCGAGGGTCCCGTTAAAGAGAGGCTAAGGGACATTGAAAACGAGGCGGCTTTCGAGGCGGAGATGCTGGCTCTAGCTTCCACCGGAATGGCGAAGGAGACTTTGCGAGCGCTGCTTGACTCTTCCCCGGCGAGGGAGGCTTGGGAGGTTGGCGAGGCGATAGCCGAATGTTTTATCCAAGAACACTATGGAGTCGTGTGGCCCTGGAACGCCGAACGCGACAAACGCACTCCGAGGGCCAGTCTTCCTGGTGCTGACCTGGTCGGCCTAATGGAGGAGGACGGTGAAGCATACCTTGCCCTGGGGGAGGTGAAGACAAGCAATGACCCGAGGCGTCCGCCGCAAGTGATGTATGGTCGGACGGGAATGGCACATCAGATTGACAACTTGGCGGGCGGTCTAGCCATTCAGTTCGCGATCCTCAAGTACCTGAACGTGAGGTGCAAGAATACGAATTACTGGCCACTTTTTCAAAGGGCAGCAGAGAACTACCTCAGATCCGGCGGGAAGGCGATTCGGCTTTTCGGTTCGCTCGTAAGAGATACCGAGGCAGACGAGGGCGACTTGCGAGCCAGAGCAATTGCTCTTGCCCCAAGGCTCTCGTCGCCTACGCGGTTGCGTCTAATTGCTTTGTATCTTCCCGAATCGATCGACAATCTCGTGGGCTTTGTAGAGGGGGGAGCTGGCTGACTTCGTGGATTAGAGACACAATTGATCTCGCAAAGCTCGACGCGGCAACGCTGTTTGCGGCGAGGAACGTTTTGTACCCCGCATTCGACGCCGGTCAGATACCGGGAACTGTCGAAGAGGTGCGCTTCATTGCTGAAACAATCGAGTTTGCGGTGCTCGAAGCTTTGAACTCGCAGGCCAGTCCAGATCTTATCCGTTCCCTGAGCGCCGAGGCCTTCGTTCTACTTCGCTCGCTACCATCGCCATCGATTCCGCTTGAAGCGGGAAAGCAATTCCTTCGACTATGCTGCTTAGGAATACTTGGAGAAAGATCGGTCGATGCGAGCCGATACTTGATGGAGCAATCATGGCCGCCGTTGCCCTCGGATTCCCCGAACTGGGGTGAACGGGTGCTTGCCCGTGTAGTAGAAATCTGGTTGCGACTGTTCAGGAAGTCCGGTTGGGACGACCTTGACAAAGTGAAAGAACGAGTTCTCTCCCTCCGAAGCGATCAGGTGTCATACGAGTCTGGATTCTTGGATTCCAGCGGGCCTGCCGCACGTTCCACAGCCTGGGAACTCATCGTTCTCTACCACTTGTCGAAGGCGGCGGAACTGACTGCACTGTACATAGGCGATGGCCAAGTCGAGGGCCGTTTCGACATCCATCAGCTTTTGGAAGCCCAATTCGACAGAGCCCAGGCCGTTTGCTTGAAGGCGGAGCTGATTGATTACGGCTCGCTCGTTCTGCTACTTGCCGCAGCTTCGAGGCAGCTCGTCGACAACTCAATCTGGTCCGTAACACGGGCGGTGAACTCTCGGGTCACTGCATTCGTCACGAGTCTCACGGACAGGGGGCGGAGCCGTCCGATTTTCGAAATGCTGCCTCCTCAGAGGAAGGCCCTGCGTGACTCCGGGCTTCTCGGGTCAAGTCGGCGCTCTGTCGTCGTAAATCTTCCAACCTCTAGTGGGAAAACCCTCATCGCGGAATTTCGCATCCTTCAAGCCCTGAATCAATTCGACCGAGAACGAGGCTGGGTCGCTTACCTTGCGCCAACAAGAGCCCTCGTCAACCAGGTCTGTTCTCGTCTCCGGCGAGACTTCCGGCCGCTCAACATTAATGTGGAACAAGTAAGCCCGGTCTTGGAAATTGACGCGCTCGAAGCCGGTCTTCTAACCGCTGGAGACGAGGCGACTGCTTTTAGGGTTCTTGTGACGACTCCTGAAAAACTTGACCTTCTAATACGAAGCGGTTGGGAACAAACGATTGGCCGGCCGTTGACGCTTCTCGTTGTTGACGAAGCTCATAACATCGGGGAAGACGCGCGGGGAATCAGATTAGAACTCCTTCTTGCAACAATCAACCGAGAGTGCAGGAACGCACAATTTCTTCTGCTTACCCCATTTGTCCCTAACGCCGTCGAAATAGCGAAATGGCTCGATCCAACAAGCTACGATGATGTCGAGCTTAGCGTCGACTGGAAACCAAACGATCGAACGATCGTCTTGAGTCGGCCGGTGCGAGAGGGAAGCTCCAATGAGTTCCATCTAAGCTTTGAGACAATCCATACCACGAGAGGGACGCTCGCTATTCCTGAAGAGATCGAGCCGAGACGTCGAAACATGTTGGGTTTGCGGTTTAGCAACGTCGATAGTAATTCTAACAAGCTTGCGGCAGCTACAGCGCAAGTCCTGAAGAGGCGTGGCCCGGTAATTGTGCTCTCTCAGAGACCTGATTGGGCGTGGACTCTCGCCCAGACGCTTGCTCATTCCTCCAACCGGATTCCCACCCCTCATGAAGATGTGCAGCTTGTCAAGAGGTACCTGTTGGCAGAATTTGGTGAGCGGTTTCCGCTCGGAGGGTTGTTGGACTACGGGGTCGGGGTCCATCACTCTGGATTGACAGACGAAGCTCGGTACCTGATGGAGTGGCTGCTCGAGAGAGGCCGGATCGATGTTCTTGTTGCGACGACCACGATCGCCCAGGGCGTCAACTTTCCTGTCTCCGGGGTTGTTTTCGCTCAGAACAAGTACTACGAATTCCCCCGAGGCTTGGTTGACATGCCAGCAGAAGATTTCTGGAACATCGCCGGAAGAGCGGGTCGAGTAGAGCAGGGAAGCCTCGGTGTTGTCGCTCTTGCTGCTCCTGATGAAGAGAGAGGGGAGGCTTTGCGGGTGTTCGTCGGGAGGCAAGTCGAGTCTCTTACTTCGTCAATTACTCGGATGATTCAGGGCGTCTTGAATGCCGGTCGGGAGCTTCGACTCCACGAATTCTATCAAGAGCCGGAATGGTCAGCCCTTCTCCAGTACCTGGCCCATGCCTATCGCCAGATCGGGAATGCCGAAACATATGCGAATGAGATCGAACAGGTGCTGAGGGGGACCCTCGGATTCCAGGAGCTTCGGAGGACTGACTCCGCTTCTGCGAACAGCTTAGTGACGAGTGCTAGATCATACGGTGCGCGGTTGGCTGGGAAACCATTAAAGCTCGTTGACCTAACCGGATTCTCCTGGGAAAGCGTCGGGGCTACACTCACCAGACTCTCGCGCGACCGAATCACGGAAGATATATGGAGTGCAGACCGCCTTTTCAACCTGCGAACGGGTGATATGAGGAAGCTTATGGGAATCCTGCTTGGAGTTCCGGAGCTGCGCGCAAACCTGGGCGCCGCGATTGGGGGAGAGAGGCCCGACGGCGACAAGTTGGCGCGAATTCTGGTCGACTGGGTCTCTGGATCCAGCATTAGCGAAATGGCAACTCGGCACTTCTCGAGGAGGGCCAGTGGCGAGACCCTGAGTGAGAGTGAAGCCATCACCGAATGTTGCAAGCACCTTTTCGGTAAGCTGACACAGACAGCCGCGTGGGGTCTTTCGGCACTTCAATCAATGA
>VBPK01000019.1 GCA_005877225.1 Nitrososphaerota archaeon | reverse complement strand
CCCCCTCGTCAGGCAAGTTATCCTGGAAATCAGACCAAGCGTTCCTTCCGAGCCGACGAAGAGCCTCGGAAGGTCGAAGAGCCCATCGTGGATGAGCCTCTCGAGCCGATAGCCTGAGGAGTTCTTCGTCGTCTTTGGTCTCTCGTGAAGTATCGTCTTCCAATTCTCCACCATCAGGTTTGCTACCTTCCTGGTGGAGCCATCGCCATGTAGTGCTTCATCAAGCGGTAGAGCCTTCACGACTCTTCTCCCCTCCTCAGGAAGGACGACAGTCAGTTCCTTGACATACTCGAGGGTGGAACCGTACTTGA
>VBPK01000018.1 GCA_005877225.1 Nitrososphaerota archaeon | reverse complement strand
GAGGTGTTATCGGAACTCCATCGCGATTCGCCCTCCGGATGACTTGCAAGAGGTCGCCTTCGTCTTCGGCGACGAAGACGGCTCGCGGCTCGATTGTGCGGATCCCGGCGTCCTTGGAGTACTCAGACAGCACCTTCTTCTCGGTTAGGATTCTCAATGATTCAACCAAACAAGAAAGCAAGCTTCACGGAAAAGTGTATCTCTGGAGTTAGGTGCTCGGCTTGACTACGACAGTGCCGTGCATCCATCCGTGATAGGCACAGGAGTAGGGGTAAGTTCCCGGGGCGGTGAAGGTAAACGTGTAGCTCATTCCCGGATTGAGGTTCCCGCTGTTGAAGGCTCCACCCATTGAACTCGCGGTGTGTGGCGATCTGTCGTCGTTTGTCCAGGTCACCGTGTTGTTCACTCCGAGGACCACATTGATGTTATCGGGCGAGAAACCAGCCGAGGACATGTTCGATGCTGCCCCTTTTAGGATCGTCACGTTCACGTTCTTGATTGGACCCTGCTGAGTCGAAGTGGTGGTGGTTCTGCTCGTTGTACTCGTTGAAGTCAGGGTCGTGCTGGTTGACGTCGCGACTAGTGATTTCGAGCTTTCTCGGCTTGATTCAGCGTTTGTCGAGCTGGAGGTCCGAGCCTGCCGGGACCCGAGTTCTAAATATCCAGCCGCGAGAGCAACAATCAGAACCACAGCCACCACGCCGGTCGTGACGAAGCTGCGCCTCATCCCAGAACCAGTGAAATGAGAGCGGTTTTCAGCTCCCCGCTGCTACAACGATGATGGTCCCGCGCATCGTCGTGGGATGAACTGAGCAGAAGTATTCGTACGTACCCGGGGTGGTCAGTAGGAACGGGCCCTTACTATCGCCGGCGTCGAAGACCCCGGTATCGAAGACTGCCTGCCCACCGACCGTCGTCCGCGCCGTGGCCGTGTGAAAAGTACCGACCCCACCTTGAATGTCAAGGTTGGAGAAAATCACAGAATTGTTGGTGCCGATGACGAGCCTTACCGGGTTCGGGGCGAAGGCGTCGGTGGTCTTCGTCGCGGCGCCGACCGTGATGTTGATTCTGACCGTCTTGATGTTCGACGGGGTAGTAACCGTGCTGCTAGATGGGGTCGTTATGTTCGGGGCGATCGCGAACTGATAGTAACCGAGGACGCCGACCGAGGCGACAATCAAGACAGAAACGATAATCCCGGCAGCCGTGGAACCTGCCTTGCTCATTGGATTCCTTGTGTAAGCCCACGAGCCAATAAGGTATTAAACGATTTCTCGGTGAAAGAAGACTCTCACCTCTGAGGGTGTAAGGTTAAAAATGACTGATGGAAGGTGTTACCCCCGTGGGCAGCGAAGGGAACAAAGCTGGTGAGAGCCCTCCATCTGATACGAGTGGACGAACTGGAACTGAAGAAGAAAGAAAAGTGCGAGAAGCCGGTCAGATGCGCCCCGGCGGGCAAGTTGTTGTGTTCCCCTCGAAAACGGCCGGTTCCTCTTCTTCTTCTTCTTCGTATGTCCCACCGCCTCCACCGACTCCCCAGCAGATAACTGCAGGCAGGAGGAGGTTCGTCAAACTCCTCGTGGGGGTGGGTGCGTTGCTCTCCCTTGCGCCATATGTTCCTTGGGGTACGTTTCTCTCAAACTCGGTTTCCGCGGGCAAGGGCTATGTCAGGCAGCAAGCTACCGTCAACAAGGATACCTTTGTGAAGTTTGAGCTGATTCGCCTTCCGACCGAATTAGGAGGCGACGCAAAAGACGCGACCGCCTTCGTTGCCTTCAGCAAGGTCTGCGTCCATCTATGGTGCAGCCCGAACTACAATCCGGACCAGCCGACTAACCCAAACGAAAATGGGTACAAACCCAACCAGTCTAAGCACGAGCAGTACGAATGCCCGTGTCACGGTAGCATCTACAAAGTGCCGCAGGGGCTGGCGATAGACGGACCTGCATCTTTTCAGGCACCGCCGACGAACGCGATCCCCATGCTAACCCTCTCGACTGACAGCAACGGCTTTCTCATGGTAGAAAAACCAGTATGGGATGTAAATCATAACGGAGTTTTGGGATATGGGAGATACGTCCAGCAGTAGTAAGAACCTAATCGAGAAACTCTACGACTGGCTTGTCGCGGGACTCGACCGCACAGTCTACATGGGTGTCAGGTACACATTCCCCAAGAGGTTCGTGAGTCCTCTCGGCTACCTCGGTGTTCTCACGGGCATAACCTTCCTCGTCCTCGGAATCACGGGAGGCATCCTGATGATCTACTACCAACCGACCCTGGCAGGATGCGGGAACACCACCTGTGCCTTCCAGAGTGTGGAGAGAATCAACAACACGGTGCCCTTCGGCTGGCTCTTGAGGAATATCCACTACACTGCATCGAACGCGATGGTGCTCCTCGCGGTTCTTCATCTCTACTACCAATACTTCAGCGGTAGGTTCAAGATCAAGAACGAGGTTCTCTGGGTGACCGGGGTGATCTTTGGACTAATCACCGGGATTGAGGCATACACAGGGTACGACCTAATCTTCAACCAGAGAGCTGGCCTCGCGATTGAAATCGGAGCCTCTCTTGCCAATGCCTCTCCCGTTATCGGAGCCCCGCTAAGGCTCGCGACCTTCGGCGCAGGCTTCGCTGACTTCATCCTCAGGTTGTATTCTGCTCATGTGTTCATCCTTCCTATGGTCATGCTGATCCTCGTCTTCATTCACTTCCCCAGGTACCTAGTCTTCGACATCCCAATCGTCTCGGTGGTGGTGGGAGGACTTTTCATGATCGCTGGGGTCTTTCCAGCCGAACTCGGGTTACAGTACAATCCCGGGTCCGGTCAGTTGACCATACCCGAGTGGTACCTCACCGCGCTCTACGCCCTCCTGAGGACGGAGTACGACAAGTTCGTGATGGGTGGGTTGATGCCAGCCCTCCTCGTTCTCATGGCCATCGTCGTTCCTTTCGTTGACACCTCCAAGAAGCTGAGCTGGAAGGACAGACCGTTCTTCACCGCTCTGGGGTTGACTAGCATCAGCCAGATAATCGTAACGACGGGCTGGGGCTTCTACGTCAATCCCGACAATAATCTCGCCACCCTCGCCCGCCTCTTCGTCCCCCCCGCAGAGTACTTCTCCTCGATGATAGCTATCACCGGGATCTCCTTCGTCATTACCTACGCCTACCTTCGCTACCTGAAGGCCAAGGAGAGGGTGAGGAGGGCTGTCGCTCCGTTGAAGCCGCTCCTCAACAGGCGGTGGCTTCTGATCATCTTCATCCTCCTGCTCGGGTCACAGGTCGCCCTGAACGGTATGGCGGTGATGGCGGGCCAGGCAGGGTTGAACGGCCTCGCACTCTTCCAGGTAGGGAGTGTTCTGGTCGCCTTCGGCGTCATCTTCCACCTCTACAGATACAGCCATAGCTTACCGTTCTAGTTCCTGGACAACTGAAGGTCGGCAACCACTTCGAGCCATCTCGGCCCGACCTCCCGAACCTTTCTCACCTCGATGCTTCTCAACCCTTGAACCTCCCTCAACTCGTGTAGGATGGCGGACTTCGCTTGGTCAAAATCTTCTGCGGAGATGTGCCTGTAGTAGTGGATCACGCCGCCGTCCGCGACGAGACGGCGTGCGGCACCAAGGTACCTGTCGGCCCTGGAGGGGTGAGGCATCAAGATCCTGTCAAATTTCCCCTCGAGCCTATCCGGGAGCGCAGCGGCGTCGGCGTTTATCGTCGTTATTCTCCCCGCCACCTTGTTCATCATGTTATTTTCGAGGTGAAGCCGGTAAGCTTCCTTGTTTGACTCACAGCTGGTGACCGAGGCTCTCCTCCTACAGACGATCGTTATCGAGAAGGGTCCGACACCGGCGAACATGTTCAGGACTCTCTCCCCATCACGGACCATCATCGCGATGGTCAGCCTCTCGGTGGAGAGTCTGGGGGAGTAGTAGACCTTCGCAATATCGACCAGGAACCGGCAGCCGTTTTCCTTGTGCAGCGTCGTCGTCCTCCTCTCCCCAGCGAGGTGTCTCAACTTCCTCAAACGGTACTCCCCCTCGATTCCACCCTCCTGCTCGAAGACACCCTTGACGTTCCCCATCTCACGAAGGATCTTCTCACCTACCCGCTCCCTGACCTGGATAGACCCATGGGAGAACTTCACTATCGCGAGGTCGCCTATGACGTCAATACCCGTATGAACTCCGTTGGCTTCGGATTGGCCAATCCCTTCTACCACCTTCCTAAGAAGCCGCGTCATCCTCTTCCTCCTTCTTCTTTGACACGTAGTAGTACTCTCCCCTCTCCTTCTGCTCCCGGTCTAGCTTGCTCCCGGGCTTGTTGACCCTGGGTCTTCCCGTGTTCACGTCTCTTCGGTATGTGAGTCCTACCTGGCGGAGGAAGAGGTTCATCCCTTCCTCCTTCCCGAGGGGCTCAGACCCGAGACCCTCGACCCCCGGCCGCCCGGTGAAGACCATCAGTCGGTCCGAGACGAGGTCGATGACCTGGATGTCGTGGTCGATGACCATCGCCGACCTTCCCCTCGCTTTCACGAGTCGCCCCAGCGCCTTTGCTATCACGAATCTGTCTTCGACGTCGAGGAATGCCGACGGCTCGTCGAGGGCGTATACGTCAGCGTCCTGGGCCATCGTCGTAAGGATGGCGGCCTTCTGCAGCTCTCCCCCGCTTATCTCGCTCATCTTCCTGGGGAGGAGCTTCTCCATCCTCAGGGGCTTGGCGAGGGCGTCTTGAAGGGTAGCCTCATCGTAATTCGACCCAACCGTCGTGGAGAAGAAATCCCCAACCGTTCCGTCGAAGTCCGACTTCAGGTACTGCGGCTTGTAGGCGACCCTCGCTGTTATCGTCACGTTACCCTCACTCGGCTTCTCCTCCCCGGCGATGAGCCTCAGGAACGTTGTCTTCCCGAGGGCGTTTGCGCCGACGATTCCGAGTATGCTCCCCCTTGTGAGGGAGCCGCCCCCGATCGTCATGCGGAAGCCTGTGAACCTCTTCTTCATCCTGCCGTAGGTCGCTATCTTCTCCTCCGACTCCACCGTCTCCACCACAGACCTGTCCCAGAACGATACTGGGTGTTCTCTGAACCTGATGTTCTCTTGAGGCAGGTATCCCTCCAAGAGCGAGTTTATCCCGGTACGGGAGGAGTAGAGACCTGAAACCACCCCGTAGACCCCCGGTTCTCCGTAAATTACCTGAACGTAGTCTGTCACGTAATCCAGGAAGGCCAGGTCGTGCTCGACGACGAGCACGGACTTTCCCCTGTCCGCGATCGACCTGATTACCCTCGAGACTGCGAGCCTCTGATACACGTCGTTGTAGGAGGAGGGCTCATCGAAGAGGTAGAGGTCGGCCTCCCTAAGCGCAGCTGCTGCGACGGCTACCCTCTGCAGCTCGCCTCCGCTGAGGTCTGGCACCTTCTTCTTCATCGCACCCTCG
>VBPK01000073.1 GCA_005877225.1 Nitrososphaerota archaeon | reverse complement strand
TGATGTGGGTCCCCCTCTTCACCCAACTCCCGTCAAAGACCGGAGTCTTCGAGGTCGTCGCCGTGACGACGATGTCGCTCTCCGCCACCTGCTGCGGCCTTCCCGGCCTAACCTTGATTCCCGTCTTCTTGCTCATCCTCTCGCAGAAATCCTCGCACCTCTTCGGATCACGCGAGTTTACGACTGCCCCATCTAACCTTCGCACCTCGGAGATCGCTAGGAGGTGGGTCTCCCCCTGGACCCCTGAACCGAAGATCCCCAGCGTCGACGCGTCTTCCCGAGCCATGTACTTCGTCGCCACCGCACTCGCGGCCGCAGTTCTGACGGCAGTCACGTAGGTGCCGTCCACGATGGCCATCGGCATTCCACTCTTGGCGTCCAGGAGAAGTATCGAACCGATAACCGTCGGGAGGCCAAATTTCTCTCTGTTCCTCCCGAAGGCCGAGACGACCTTGATTCCTAGCTGGTCCTTCCCGGGGAGGTATGCCGGCATGAACGCGCTCACACCTTCGTGCGCTTCCACCCTGATTGTGAGGCGGACGGGCATCACGACCTTCCCCGAGCCGAGGTCTCGGAAGGCCCCCTCCACCGCCTCTATCGCGGTGGGGTAGTCCAGGACGCCCACGAGGTCGTCGGCATCCAGGATGAGGGTCATCTCAGCGCAACTCCCGTCTGCCCGAGGGGCGATTACCTGGTCGAGCCTCAGCCGCGATCAGGTCTATCTTTGCAATCACTCCTTCGATTTCTTCTCCTGAGGAGACGAGCACGGCCGGGACATAACCGAAGAGTGAGACTAGAGCTCCAGTCGGGGTACCGCCGTTGACGACTGGGAGGGCAGGCCCCATGAATTTTCTGACCGGTTGAGACAAGACCTTCACCGGCTCGCGACTCTCTGCCAACAGGGTAAGGATGCCGCTCTCTGTAACTGAACCGACGGAGCGCCCATCCTCCAGTACAGGCATCTGGGAGATGCCACGCTTCTTCATCAGCGCGATGCAGTCCGAGAGCTTCTCGGCCGTCTGCACACTGATCACGGGTGACGACATCACATCGGCAGCCTTCTTCTCCGCGGTCGCCCTCCTAGAACTCAGAACCTCCGAGATCGCCTTCAGCGAGCTGAACGCTGGGTCAACCATCCCTGCCTCTATCTTCGCGATGAGGGACTGGCTTACCCCCGCCTCACGCGCCACCCTCGCCTGCGTCATCCCCAGCTGAAGCCTGAGCCTCTTGAGCTGCCTCGGGTCGACGAGCGCGAAGGCCATTATTCTTATCGGAATAATCTTGTCAAGAGGTTATTTATACTATTATCGACAAGACTGAGCGAGATATGACATCAGCCATACCGACGGAGCCTATCGGGAGCATCCCGAGGCCTCCCGAGCTGCTGCAGGCAGTACAGGATCACGCCGCGGGGAAGACTTCGCTTCACACGCTTGAGGGTGCCTATGACGATGCCATCAAGAAGACGATCAGGCAGTTCGAGGCTACAGGCTCGCCGATAATTACGGATGGGGAGCAGAGCAAGCCGAGCTTCGCCACCTACCCCGTCGCGGGCGGAAGGAACGTCATCGAGTCAGGGGGGCTGGTGGTGACCTTCTCCGACAGGCACGTCCGGGCCCTACCGAAGCTCATTTCGGGGCCGTTCAGGTATCAGCAGTACGCTTCGGATTATGTGAAGAAGGCGAGGGGGTTCACCTCACTTCCGCTTAAGCAGGCCGTAATCTCAGCCAGCCTCCTCTCTACGCTCTACCCGGAGAAATCCATCCAAGGCTACTCGCGAGAGGCTTTCACTGAAGACCTCATACAGGAGGTCACGAAGGATATCAGCGGCAGCCTCAGGGCGGGGGCAGAGGTCGTGCAGGTAGACTTCACGGAGGCGCCTCTCGCGAGGAAGCTGGACCCGGGTGGCAAGCTGCTGAAGGAGTTCGTGGCGATAAACAACGAGGTATTCAGCAGGCTCAAGCCCGGGGAGCGGGAGAGGGTGGGCGTTCACGTCTGTAAGGGCGGCGACTGGGACTCGACGCATAGCGGAGAAGTGGACTACGCGGAGGTCCTCCCGGAGGTCTTCGAGCTGAAGGTCCCACGGTTCTACTTCGCAATCGCCGGTGAGGCAGACCCTGATCGCACCTTGAAGCTTCGAGTCATCAAGGCGGCGAAGTTCATCGACCTTAAGAACCTCGGCACGACAGATGACTGCGGCTTCGCCCCATTCGGGGATGACAGCTCCACGTCTAGGGAGCTCGCCTTCGCAAAGATACGCGCTAGGGTAGACGGGACTCGAAGAGCAGAGAAGAAACTTCGCTAGCTCCTCCCTCCCGCGCTCCCGCGGCCACCCTCGAGGAACGAGCCGTAGGTTCGTGAGAACTCGCTGCCGCTCAGCGGCGGAACCGACCCGATCTTGAGATTCTCCGTCACATGCTCCGGCTGCTTGTGGCCCACAAGGGGAGCGATGACTGATGGGTGGGCCGAACGCGGAAACTGCAGCAGGAAGCCGCTGCGCGTGTAACCCTCCTTCTGATAATCAGCCGAGAGGAGCCGCCCGTGGTCGAGTGGGGCGCTGGTGAAGATACCCACTCCAAGGCGTTCGGCGGCCTCGAGTACCGATAGCTGGTCATCCATCATCCTCTGATTCCGAGTGAACGCCTCAGTCATCCCCCGATTCAGGGGGAGTTGTATGAACCGGAAGCCATGGTCCCCTCCACCGACGTTCCTGGCAACGTCGACGACATCGTCCAGGTTCAAGTGTTCGGGGTGAGAATTGGGCACCCTGAATGAGTTCCACGTTGCGAGCCCGTAGTACTTCAGCCTCCCCCTCCGCCTCTCCTCCTCGTAGTAGGAGAAAACAGCCTCGAGTCTCTCCAGAAAGCGCCTGATGCCTATCTCCCTGAGCCACGCCTCCCCTGCGTTGTGGAGGTACATCAGGTCCAGGGCGCCCACTCCGAGGTTTCTCAGGCTGCGCTCGAACTGGGCCTTGAGGAAGGGGACAGACGTGCTGTGCATTTCAGCTCCGATCTCGTCGGGCTTGAGAATCCCGGGCTTCACGAACTCTCTATGAATGTATGTCCAGATGTCCATCGGAAGTTCTCCGTCGTTGGTGACGTAGCCGTTCTTCGAGGCGAGGAATACTTCCTCCCTCTTCACGACCCCCTCCCGAGCCAACCTCTGGAGCGCTCTGCCGACCGACCTCTCGCCTCTTTGAGACCTGTAGTTTATCGCCGTATCGATGACGTTAATCACGCCAGATTTCAGCGAAGTGAAGACGGCCTCCTCCACGAGCTGGTCTGTGTACGCGTCCGGGTCCCCAAGATACGTTCCAATCCCGAGCGACCCGAGGCTCAAAGACTCGAATGTCCTGAAGTGAGAGCCTAAGGCACTCTCCCCTTTGACCGATCTTTCGGCGAACTTCTTCGTTCCTTCTGGAGTGACATGACCATCCAAGGTCAAGGTCTGAATATCGATTCGGTACAAGATTGATGGCTTAAGGACTGCGATTGCCTCCGCTAGATCAGCCACCTGTGCACTCGGTCCTCGACTGGCGGAGAAGGACATCACTAGCTGAACGAAGAGGAGGTCAGTCGCCTAGCTCCTGGTCGAGCCCGTCGGCACTGGAGCAGGCTGAAGATACGCATTCGGTCTCAGTTCGCGGAGCCTCTCTCGCCTCAAGCCGCTCTTCGAAGCGAGGTCGAGGTCGACGACCACAGAGGTCGTCTTGTCTTGAGCCGTTCTCTCGAAAAGCTCCATGACGTGCTCTTTCTTGTCGTAGATTAGGTCGATTACGGAGCTTCTCCCGAGAAACTTAGGAGGGTGGTAGACGTTCGGGGCGACGACCGGCACACGATTCTCGAGGGCCCGCGCCCTCAAGTAGACGAGCCAAGGCTCAGTCCCCCTGGCGGCTATGAAGGAAGGGACTACCAACAGCTCGGCCCCCATCAAGGTCAGAGTTCTGGAACTCTCAGGGAAGACGACATCGTGGCAGACCAGGACACCGACCCTGGCACCGTCGACCGTGACGAGCCTGAATCCTGAACCCTCACTCGCCATTCTTTTCTCCCGCCGGTAAAGATGCACCTTGTCTTGACGAGAGAGAACGGACCATCTCGGCGAGACCGTGAGGCTCGTAAGGTGCGTGCGACCGTCTCGAGACTCGTAGTACGCTCCCAGGTTGATGTATGCGTCGAGCTCCTCCGCGAGTTTCGTGAATCGCCGAAGGATGGGGTCGTCGTCCTTGAGAACTTTGGAGAGAAGCCAGTGCTCGGGGAGGCTGATCAGCCTCGCTCCCTTCTCGGCTGCGCCCCGAACCAGGGCTTCCGCATCTTTGAGGGCTCTGCCCGGGTTATTACCGTAAATGCCGGTCTGAACGGCTGCGACCCTGATGCGGCCCAAAACCCCCCCACATCACGTTGCGATTCCCTAGTATTTCTGGGTGGTCGAATTGCAAGGATATTACACACCATCCAGCAGCCCAAATTTGTGAAGGAACAGGAGCCAGCCGACCCCTTGAAGGACATCAAGTCGTCCCGGGGCAGAGAGCTCGAGGGAAGGACAGTCATTCTCTGCGTGACTGGCAGCGTCGCCTCCATCGAGGTCCCTTCACTCGCCAGAGAGCTGATGAGGCACGGGGCAGAAGTAAACGCGGTGATGTCCGAGGCAGCCGAGAAGCTCGTAAGGCCCGAGACATTGGAGTGGGCAACTGGGAACCCTGTCGTCAGGAGACTTACGGGGAAGACGGAGCACGTACGGCTGGCAGGAAAGTGGAAGGGCAAAGCCGACTTGGTCCTTATCGCGCCCTGCACCGCGAATACGATGTCGAAGGTAGCGGTCGGCATTGACGATACACCCGTCACGACGATAGCGTCGATGGCACTCGGTGGAGGAATCCCACTCGTAATCTGTCCGGCCGCCCACGAGCCGATGTACAAGAACCCTGCCGTCGTCTCGAATATGCAGAAGCTGATGGAGAGGGGTGTCGATTTCGTCGGACCGAGGATCGAGGAGGGGAAGGCGAAGATGGCGAGCATCGACGAAATCGTTCAGGCGGTGCTCCGAAGCTTCACGAGGAAGGACATGCAGGGAAAGCGAGTGGTGGTGACCGGAGGCCCGACCGTCGAATTCATCGACCCGGTGAGAGTGATCACCAACCTGAGCTCTGGCAAGATGGGCCTCGCGCTAGCGATGGAGGCGTGGAGAAGGGGGGCAGAAGTATCCTACATCTTTGGGGGAGGATTGCACCCTCCTGACTTCATCCGTTCGAGGAGGGTGTTAACGACAAAGGACATGCTGGACGCCGTCTTATCTGAAATCAAGGCGAGTGAGGCAGACGCTTTCATCTCCGCAGCAGCGCCGGGCGACCTCGCCCCGATGACCCCAGCCGAGAACAAGATTCCAACGCAGGAAGGAGAGATTGACCTCAAGTTGAAACCCACACCAAAGATAATCGATAACGTGAGGAAGAGATGGCCCAAGCTGTGCATAGTCGCGTTCAAGGCCGAGACCGCCCCCTCGCAAGGAGACCTGAAGCAGGCTGCGAAGCGATTCATGCATCACGCGGGTGCAGACCTGGTGGTGGCCAACGACGTCTCCAACGGGAAGGGGTTCGGTGCGGATACGAACAGCGTACTGATACTCGGCGGCAGGACGACGAGAAAGTTGAGCGAACGACCAAAGGAGCAAATAGCGAAGGTGATTCTCGATATGGTGGCCGCACGATTGAAGAAAAACACTCGTTAAGTTCGTCGACCACCGGGATGCTCCGGCTGAAGACTGGAACTCCCCCGCGCATCCGCACCAACAAACGTCCGTCGAGAAATACACTTCTATCACGGGAACGCGGGGCATAAGAGGGTCTACGAGAGCAGGCAAGCAGCGTCCAGGGTCTCAACAGATGCCAAACTGTCGATCTAGAGGGAGGGCATGCCTCGACGAGTTGGGGAGGGGGTGAGTTGCAACTAGAGTCTCTGTTGAAGAGGCGAGCCATGATCCGGGCCTTCAGACGAGACGCAATCGAGGATGACAAGGTTTGGAGAATTTTGAGAAATGCGTGGAGGGCTCCTAGCGCCGGGCATCTGGAGCCGCAGGACTTCGTGGTCGTTAGAGACCAGGGCGTCAAGAAAAGACTGGCTGAGGCGGCTCTCGGGCAGACCTTCGTAGGAGAGGCGCCCCTGGTAATCGTCGTCTGCTCCGACACGAGGAGAAATGTTGGAAGGTATGGGGAGAGGGGGAGGGATTTCTACAGCATCATCGATGGTTCATTCGCATCTTTCATAATACTGCTCTCCGCCGTTGAGCTAGGCTTGGGGGCCTGCTTCGTGGGGGCTTTCGACGATGAGAAGGTGTCGAAGGTCCTGGGGCTCCCGAAAGAAGTCAGGCCGATTGGGATTATTCCACTCGGAAAACCGGCCGAGAGACCACGAAGATTGAATCGCCAACCACTCGAGCGGAGGGTCCATTACAACAGTTACGGCAGTTCCTTCTCTCGTTCCGTGAAGCGATGAGACAACACCTCTTAGCTAGGCCATCCAAGTCAGTCGTTGGCGCTGATTTGTCACCTAACCAGCCCTTCTCTCAGGCAAACCAAGGCGTAAGCAACAGGTGCGAGATCTCGAGTCTCGGACGAAGCCGCGGATTCATAAGAAGGGAGACCAAGCGAGTGTCACGCTTGACCCCAAGTCAGCCGGAGGAAGGAGGGCGGCAGAGCGGGTGCGTAGAAGGAGCGCTTAGAACCATCTCTCCGCTGGACGAGCTTAATACCGAATCGCTGCCGAAATCGGATTCCTTGTTTCCGGAACTGAAGCGAAGCGCTCCCCTCGGGCAGACCCCTCTGGCTGCAGGGAGGTCGACCGCAAAAATCGCAAGCGTGATTGTGGTTATCGTCGTCGCGGCCGTCGGGGGTTATTACGGATACGGTTACGTCTCGAGACTAGGCCAGCCCACTTACCCTTTCAAGGGAGCATACGCTGAATACGGGGCGAATGGAACCGCCCTGCTCTTCCCGTATCAATTTTCGATTAGGCTGGAGGTCGTCGACTTCAATTCAACGGCGACGCAGTTCCTGACGACTTACAAATTCACACTAGCCGGTCAAACTCACCAGAACAGCACTACGCGGTGGGTAAAGTCGGCGTCCGGCGCGACAACATCGCCGTTCACACCGACCCTGAGTCCGGGTCGAGTCTACGACACCACCGTCTCGATAAGCGGCAGGACCTTCGGCGTCACTGCCTACGAGTATGATGCTCAGACAGCAGTTAGTACCATCTACGTGAGCAAACAGGTGCCTCTGCCTGTTCAGTTCAAGTTCACGGGAGGGTCGTCCCCTGCCGTCTTTAGTATCTCGATCAACCTTATCGGGACAAACATCTCCCAGCTTTCCTCCTAGGCCGAAGCCGCCTCCCTCCTATTGTTATTCCTGACCAACTTGTCAAACAAAAGGAGCCAAGAACGACAAATTCCTCTCGTCCACAGATAGCGAGCGTTGACGCTGAAGAACGTCCAGTTGTTCGGACCCGACGAGCCCGTCCTGTTGAGTCGCCACGCGTCCATCGAGCAACCTGTCTCTGGGAACGGTATGCTCTACCTTACGGACCGAAGGCTCATCCTGATTCATCGGTCCGGGGTTTTGCGAAAGACGGAGACCCCACTTCTCGACCTCACTCTCGACGAGATAAGCTACGTGAGAGTCGAGGGGACTGTGTGGAAGGTCCTGGTGATCGGTGCGCGAACCCAGGGCGGCCGGGTGGTCGCCTACAAGGTCCATGCACAGAACCCGGGACTCTGGAAGGCGCAGATCTACAGTCTGAAGGGAAGTCTGGGAGGAATCAGGTTCATCCCGCCACGAACTTCACCGTCAGCATTGAATCAGACCTCGCACATCACCCACCCAGCACAACAGGCAACCAAATTCTGTATAGACTGTGGGCACCGTCTTCCGCCCGAGGCGGCCTTCTGCTCATCCTGCGGCGGTCCGCAATGAATGAATGATTGAATGATTCGACCCTAGCCACCTCGCCCCAGGAGACCGTTTCCTCAAGCTCACCCTCTCCCGACGCTCCTTTTCCAGTCTCTTCTTGGCTTGCTCCGCCGAGAAATTCGGCTATCGACCCTCACACCGACCCTCCTGAGGTCCACAGGCTTGATTCCACCGGCCGTCGCCGTGAGTTGTTGCCAACCGGACCCTGATGTTACGTTGAATGCCCCAATGTATCCGCCAGGCAGAATCTGGAAGGGCTTCGTGATCTTATTTCCGAAGTCGAACTGGGTGCTTCCCTCTGCCCTGAAGGATTCGAACCATGTCGGGTAGACGAAATCCGAGACCTTGACCCCTCCGATATTGTATGCCAGCGAATCCGCCTCGCAGGGATCGCAGACCTCGTAAGCGTAGATTACCCCACTCGTGGAGTTGGCATCCTGCACGAACACAGTGAGGTTGACATCGGGATCGGCGAGCATCTCGAGCATTTCATGGGTCACAGTGACGGGCCACTGAAGGCCGTTCCGAATATCTTCCCCTGCGAACGCCTTCCCCAGCGGCATCCCGCTCGGGGAGAGGTCGTGATAGCCGAGCGCGTTCGCCTGGTCCGAGTTGTCCAGGATAACCAACATCCAAGAAGAAGGGTCTGGGTTGGTGCCCTGGGGGACGAACGAGAGGTCCGCGTCTATCCCAAAGGCGGCGGCGAAGTCACGGTGGACTTGGGTCTGGAAGGCGGGGACGGCCGCCCGTACCTGAGCGTCTGAGAGGACGGTGCTCTCGTTGACAACCTGAATCTTGATGTTAGCCATCTACATAAGCGAGGAGGGCAGTAACTATAAGAATTCTGATTCTCGCGGATAGGCCTTGGCTAGCTCCCAGCTGGGGATCTCCGCGATCAAGAACGCAGTCGTGGTACTACAGGAGAATCACACCTTCGATTGCTATTTTGGGGCCTTTCCGGGCGCCAACGGCACTTCTGGGAAGAATATCTGCCTCCCCCAGTCCCCGGGCTCCTCGCAGTGCGTGAAGCCGTTTCACCTTTCAAATCTCGCCCCACCGGATCTGCCCCACGGTTGGGACGCGGCTCATTCGGATTACGACGGGGGAAAGATGAATGCATTCGTCTACACCGAACGCGGCAGTCAGACGATGGGGTTCTACGATGGAACGGACATCCCCCACTACTGGAAGGCGGCCAGAAGCTACGTGCTCTGCGACAGATTCTTCACCTCCGTGATGACGCAGAGCGCGCCCAACCACCTATACCTCGTCGCAGGGACGTCTGGCGGTAACACCTCGAACAAACTGCCGCCGACCCTGACCTTCGAGCCGATTTTCAAGCAGCTGGATGGGAAACGGATCACCTGGAGAGTGTACGGATTCAACAGATGGTTCAAGGGCTTCGAGTACGTGCAGCGTAACCCGGGCTCGAAGTCGAACTTCGCAGGCTCAGCGAGGTTCGCGCAGGACCTTTCGAAAGGCAACCTGCCGCAGATATCGTGGGTGATCGGGGCCCCAGGGGGATCCGAGCATGCCCCGGAAAACATCCAGTTGGGTGAGAACTCCGTCGCCAGCCTGGTCAACGGCCTCGGGACATCGAAGTACTGGGGTTCATTGGTGGCCTACGTGGCCTGGGACGACTACGGAGGTTGGTACGATCATGTGGCGCCGCCGCAGGTTGACTCCTTCGGCTACGGGTTCAGAGTGCCCTGCCTCGTAATCTCTCCCTACGCGAAGAGGGGATACGTAGACAGCCAGACGAACGACCACACCTCGATCTTGAAGTTCATTGAAACTCTCTTCGGGCTGAAGGCGCTCAGCACCCGCGACGCCTCCGCGAAGAACATGAGCGAGGCGTTCGATTTCAGCCAGAAGCCTCGAACCTTCGAGCCGATCTGACCTGGGCTAGACGACCTTGCACCCTTTTCAGTATTTAATATGACGAAAGCAAGGGTGCTAATAGGTATCGAAAAATGAAACGAACCCGACTGGTCGCGTCCGAATTCTTGCTCGCCCTTCTTCTTCTTTCCATCCCCGCCGTCTCCTCCTCGAAGGATGCGAACCCGACCGCGGGTAGACCTGCCCCCCAGATTTCGTCTGTCCACACCATTCAAGGCGTGATGTCCGCAGCGAACGATACTGGGGGAGGGGTGGGCGGGTCCGAGTCACAACCGGCGCCTTCCGCGAATTCCCCTCTTGCGACCGGGTTCGCCGGTTTGTCGTACGGCATGACTTACGCGTGTGGCTCCGGCTTCACCTGCACTAATCGCGCCACTCCCCCCGATGTGCAGATTGCTGCGGGACCCAACTACATCGTCGAGATGGTCAACATAATCTACGGGGTCTGGACGAAGCAGGGCGCACTCGTCAAGGTTTCGGGGCTTGCATCACTGTGGGGAAGCGGGAGTGACTACATCGGCGATCCCAAGGTACTGTACGATTCGCAGAGCGGGAGGTGGTTTGCTTCGCTGCTGGACGTCAGTCAGGGGTCCGTGAGGGTCGGGGCCTCAGCCTCCGACGACCCTACCGGGAGCTGGCACACGTACTCCTTCAAGACTTCGGGGTACTGCCCCGACCAGCCCATCCTCGGAGTCAACGACGACAAGGTGATGGTCTCCGCTAACGACTTCCTTCCGGGCTCGAAGGGGTGCAGCGGGACCTTTGTCGGGCTCCAGTACTGGATTTTCAACAAATCTCAGATGCTCGCAGGCGCCTCCGTCGAGTACCAGGTCATCCCGCCAGACAGTAGCCTCTTCTCTCTGCATCCCGTCCACTCGCTTACCTCAACTAAGACCGAATACATCATCAGCTCTTTTACCTCGGGCTCCGGGCTGAACCTCTACTCTGTCACCGGAGTTCCTCCGAACGTCCAGATTAGCCAACGCGCACTGTCCATCTCCTCCCTGCACGCCCCGCCGCCCGCTCCCCAACTGAATGCGGCTACAAAGATCGATACGGGTGATAATCGCGTTCTCGACGCTAGCTGGTCCAACGGGACGATGTGGGTCGCCCTCAATGATGGATGCACTCCAGCCGGCGACTCTGTGCTTCGCTCCTGCCTCCGCCTTATTGAGGTGAACACGAACACGAACTCGGTGCTGCAGGACTGGGACGTCGCCACTCCCGGTTACTACTACTACTATCCCGCCCTTCGGGCGGACTCGAAGGGTGACCTCTTCGTCGTCTTCGGCTACTCGAACTCTTCGCTCTATCCCTCCGTGGCAGTCGCGATGCAAGGTTTTGCCGACCCCAAGAACACTCTCGAGCAGCCCATCACTCTGGCAGCAGGATCGGGTCCGGAGGTCAACGCGACGGGATTCTGCCCTTCATACCCCGTGTGCAGGTACGGTGATTACTTCGGCGCAACGACCGACCCATCCGACCCTTCTTTCGTCTGGGTCGCTGGGGAGTACGGGACGCAGAGCGGATGGTCGACGTGGATAGCCGGGGTGAGGAACCCCGGCACGCAGGTCCCCCTGACCTTTAGCTACACGACGAGGGGAGGCGCCTCGTCCGCCGCCCCCTCCGTGACGTTCACCTCATCGGGAGCTCGACAGTCTTCACAATTATCGTCGACTCCGACCACCTATCTCGCTGACTACGGGACGCAGTGGAATGTCACGAACCCACTCGCCGGGTCGACCAGCGCGGAAAGGTGGGCGACTAACCAGTCGGCTTCGGGGGTGGCTTCCATTGCCACCTCCACGACTTTCGTCTTCTATCATCAATTCAGCGCCAACTTCACCTTCGTGGTACACGGGGGCTCCGGCTTCTCCCCTCCGGCTGTCAACTACTCCCACTTCGGGTCGGAGAGCAGCGGTGTGGCGAACTTCTCGGGCTGGGTCGACAGCGGCTCCCCCTACACGTACCAGAACCCTCTCAGAGGGTCTTCCTCTTCCGAGAGGTGGGAGGCTGGTTCCGGGACTCTCGGTATAGTGACTGCCTCACAGAGCATCTCGCCTGCCTTCTACCATCAGTTTGCCCTGACCATCTCGTACCAGGTCTCCGGCGGAGGCACCCCTCTCGCCCCAACTTTCTCTTCCGTCGAGTTCGGCTCGGCGTATGATGTGGGGATGAGCACGGTTCCAGCCCAGTACTGGCTGGATGGTGGAGCACGATGGAACGCGACCAATCCAATCCCGGGCACTCTCAACGAGGAGCGGTGGTTCTCGAAGTCGCAGGCGTCTGGAACCGTCGACGGTGCCGCGTCCCTCTCGATCGCGTACCAGCGTCAGTTCTTCGTCAGCCTCTCGGCTACCGCGGGGGGCTCCACCTCCGTGGGGAGCGGCTGGTTCGACGCAGGTCAGGTGCTCATGGTGTCGGCGGAGCCGTCGGCTGGGTGGGCCCTCGGCACATGGAGAGGAACAGGGGACGGCTCATACTCTGGAAACTCAACGAACATCTCCCTAACGGTGAACCGCGGCGTCTCCGAGCAGGCGTCATTCCTCCCTGGGCTGACCTTGGCAGCATCAGACGGAGGGACCATCGCCGCTTCGTTCACAGGTTCTTCCCAGACGATAGCTGGTGGCAGGACCTACTATCTTCCCCCAGGAACGACCGTCTCCCTAGTGGCAACTCCGACCTTCTTCCTCTACCAATTCAACGGCTGGTCGGGGTCGAACAACAGCGCCCTTTCAACGGTTCAGTTCGCGATGACGGCCCCGCTCACGTTCAGGGCCGAGTTCGGTTTCAACTACATTGTCCTGGGAGTAATCGCAGGGGCGATACTCTTCTTAGCAGTCGGAGCGTATCTGGTCTCGAGAAGAGGGCGCAAGTCTAGTTCCGGCTCGTAACCATCTGTTTTGCGACAAACTTGGGCCTGGCGGTCAGGGCTATCACCGTCTTCTCGTAGTCCGGCCACCTGACGGCAAGCTTCCGGGCAACCATCCCTTCTATCATCGTTGCAAACTGGTGCTCCCTTCTGTAGGGAGCGCGCGAGTCGTCTCCCGGCTCTTCCCACTTCTCGTGAAGTCCCATCGACCTCTCTCTTTCGAACTTCTTGTCGAACTCGACGACCCGCTCGTCGGTAATCCCCTTCATCCTGCACAGCTCGTATTCAATGAGTTCGTGCAGCGCGACCAGGAAGACGTATCTCTCATCCTTCATCTTGCTGACGCGTACTGCGACCGGCTTCCCTGGGATCCAGTCCCCAACTGTCTCATACCGCTGTTTGCGGTGAGGCACCTCGCTAACGACGAACTTGACCCTACCAACCCGCTTTCTAACCAAAATCTGCCAATTCAGCAGCGGCCGGGACTCTTATGGCCCGCGGTGTCTAAAGACTCGTCCCTTTTAGTTAAGAAGTTTGGGTCTCCCTCCGGGCAGCGGTGACGCTGCTGCGCCCGACCGGCAGACAAGCACAAACCGGAGTTTCAAATGTCGAGTTCTTTTCGGCTGTTTCCGGAATTCATCGAGACCTGATTATCCCATCCCATCGAGGAACCATTTTACGAGCGAGACCTCGTTCGTGTTCCCCCGTCTTTCAACATGCACAATCCCTCTCTCAGCGAGCACAGCAACGACTCTGTGGGTCTTCAGCCTGGACAGGCCAGTCTCCTGGGTGATGAATTTCTGCATGTAAGTGCCCCCATGAACCTTGAGCACACCGACAATCTTCTTCTCGTCGGGCTTCAAGGTCCTCAGAACCATCGCGCCCGCGTCCTTTCCGGGGTCAGATTCGTAGTAGGTCTTCATCTCCGGTAGGACGAGGAAGTAGATTACCCCAACCATGCTGGCGAGGACCGTGCTGAGAAACAGGAGGGAGGAAAGTGGGATGAAAAAAGTCAAGTTCTGCGGGAAACCACGTGTCAAGATTAGGTAGAGCTCGTTTATCGGTGATTCTGTCGGGGCATATATCAGGGCAAGCAGGTAAATCGAGACCGCAAGGCCTGAGGTTGCCGCCAGCAGCAGTACCAGCAGAACCTTGAGCTTCTTCAAATCGTTTGGCCGCTCCCCCTGCTGCTCCCGGGAAGATTCTTACCTTAACCGCTCTCCTTGGTTTCCCTATCTTCTAACTTCTTGGAGGCGCCCCTGCTAGCGCTGCCGGCCGTCTCCACCTGAGTGTCATGATGCCGCCTATTATGCCCAATACCGCTCCTGCGACGAACCCTCCCGACCCGAAGAAGCTTAGAACGGAGAAGACAAGTATCAGCAATCCGAAGACGACCGACTGGCCCGGATTGATCCTTAGCATGATGCCAGAACCGAGCACGATGATACCTGAAATGAGCCCGAGCAAGCCGAACCCCGTCAGGATACTTCCTACGAAGCTAGGAACATTTTGAACCGGGAGTGATCCGGTTGCGTTATGGAATAGGGATGTGTTTAGGTGAGGAATCACGAAAACAGCAAGCGCCGTAATGAGCATTCCAGCCACGATCATGAGACAGCCTCCTATTATGGCGAGTACCGACGCCGTGTTGGGGAATCCTTCTGTCATTGGTTGTGTAGTCATTTTTGAATCACAGGGAATGTATGGAAAGGGTGGGGCTAAATTGGTTCGCTGAAACGATTTTGATACAGTCGCTACTTGGCTGAAACGATGCTGATGCGACGTCGAATTGCTGAACGCGCAAGACCAATCGCAGACCATCTCTGACATTTTTCAGCAAAAGTCTTAATTCTAATGACTGGACCCTCAGTAATTGACTGGAATCTTATCTGGAGCCAGTGGGCACACCGTGGCCACCGCCAGCACAGACAAGAGATTTTGAATGATTTTTGTGCCTATGCTGCACCCAAACGCCTTGATCTGGTTGCAATTCCGCTTCGAGCACCTGGTACCAAGGGAAAACAATTTCGTCGCACCCGATCTCCATAACGTTATTCGACGCATGGAGATCTCTCCCCATCGAGAACATCTCGACGGCATCGTCCACAGCGTCCGATAGATGTTGAGTTCGACGTACTCGATTCATGCGTGCAAACCCGACGGCTTTCCTTTGATTTCATATTCGTTCCCATCAGTTTTTCGGAAAAGCCGACTCATTGTAGACTTTCACGAAAGGGACCCAAGATGGCTAGGTGACAGGATAGTGGCCTTTCGACTTTAGCTCATCTTGCCGCGAGCCTCTACTCTCCACACTGTCTCCACCTTTTCACCCCTGAAACCGAACATCCAATCGTGTTGGTTCACGCAGGTGCAACAGTGATACGGGATGAATCTGAGGCGCTCACCTAGGGCGGGTGTTTTCGCTCCTGCCGACACCTTCAGCCAGCCATGCTCTTCCGAGAACTTGATCATCTCCAAACCTTTCCTCTCAAGTGGAGAAGGATAGTGGCCCATGTCGAACTGAAATGCC
>VBPK01000072.1:19284-31678 GCA_005877225.1 Nitrososphaerota archaeon | reverse complement strand
GGGGCCTTCAACATGAAGTCAGCCTTAGCGGCGTACCTGGCCGCCGCCCGTACCCTGCAGGACTCCGGCTTCACTGCCGGAGGGGACATAGTGATCGCCGGTGTCGTGGGGGAGATAGAAAAGACACAGGTTGACAACTACAAGGGACCAGGGTTCAGAGGATACGGACTCGGCACCGCGTACCTTATCGCCCACGGAGGGACGGCCGATGTCGCGGTCCTCGGTGAACCGACCGGTCTCAGACTGATGGCGGCCCACAGCGGAAGCTGCTGGTTCAAGATCAGTCTCAAGGGAACGCTGGTCCACACAGGACATGCTGAGGCCGTTCCGAACGTCATTCAGCAGATGAACCGCGTAATAACCGCGTTAGAGGAGTGGATACCTGACTACCAGAGCAGGTTCACCTACCAGGGGGTGAAGCCTACCGTCAATATCGGGTCGATAGAGGGCGGCTGGCCGTGGAGGGCTTCCAGAACTCCCGGGTACTGCAATCTCTACGTCGACGTGAGGTTTCCTCCTCCGCACCATCCTCTCGAAATAAAGCAAGAGGTGGCGAAAGCACTTGAAGCCGTGAGCAGAGAACACAAGATCTCTCCAGAACTCGACCTCTACGTCACCGATCAGTGGTCCGAAGTTTCTCCGGACGAGTACGTGTGCAGGTCTGTCGGCGACGCTCATCGCCAAGTCTTCGGAGAGAAGGTGGAGAGCGTCTATTTCTCTTGGTCGTCGGACGCAAATATACTGACGAGGCACGGAATCGTGGCCGTGAACTACGGTCCGTCCGGCGGTCCAGGAAAGGAAACTAGAGGAACGATGTACATTCCCAACCTCGTAAGCTGTGCGAAGGTCTACGCGCTTGTCGCCCGTGACATCTCCTCGAAGACGAGAGATGAGGTGAGGAAGAGCTGAACCCGCCCTGCCGCTCTTGGGCTGGCCTCTCTCCTCACTCCAACGAGAGATATCGCTATCTCTCGCGCGTCGTGATTAGGGAATAAACCCTCTCGGGGGTAATCGGCAATTCCAGAAGCTTTACTCCATATTCTGAAAGGCCATCATCGATGGCGTTCGCTATCGCTCCCGCCGTTGGAATCGCGCCTCCCTCGCCAAGCCCCTTGAAGCCTCCGAGCGTGAGGGAGGGAGTCTCGATCGAGTCCACGACGACTTCGGGCATTACGGAAGCGGTCGGGAGCAGGTAGTCCACGAACGTTGAGGAGAGTAACTGCCCTTCTCCGTCGTAGAATAGCTCCTCGAACATCGCGCCGCCGATTCCATGAGCCAGGGCGCCGTGGACTTGCCCGTGCGCGGTCATGGGGTTGACGATTACGCCACTGTCGTCAACTATGAAATACTTCAACAAGTTGACGAAGCCCGTCTCTGCGTCAACCGCGACCACCGCGAGATGGGTAGCGTAGCTACATGTCGTCGGAGATTCGGGCTCGTAGAAGGATATTAGATCCAATCCGGGTTCCACCCCCTGAGGAAGCCTCCCAGAGAACCTTATCGCGACGTCCGCCACTTCTTGGAAGCTGACCGCCTTCCTCGCATCCCTCTTCGAAGTGATTCTACTCCCCTTGAAATCGAGGTCGTCAGGCGCTTCCTTGAGAAGGTGAGCCGCGATGAGCAGCACCTTATCCCTGAGCTTCCTCGAGGCTCTTATGCAGGCCCCTCCCGTAGTGACGGTCGCCCTGCTCGCCCATGCCCCCCATCCGTACGGTGCCTGCTGCGTATCTCCCTCCATCACCCTGACATCCTCGAAGTTCACTCCCAGAGCATCGGATATTATCTGTGCGAAGATCGTCTCGTGTGCCTGACCCTGTCCTGACATTCCGAGCTGCGCCGTGACCTTCCCCGACGGGTCCGCGGTCAGTCTGCAGGACTCCCAACCACCGACGGACCAACCGAGTGGACCTTGAAGACGGCCCGAACCTGGCGCTGTGTACTCTACGTAAGTCGCTAGCCCGAGACCTAATGTCTTTCCCTCTTTTCTCAATCTCGCCTGCTCCTTCCTTAACTCGTGGTAGTTTGAGATTGTCAGCGTCCGGTTCAGCACATCCTTGTAATTCCCCGTGTCGTACAGCACTCCTATCGGCGTTGTCCAGGGCATATCCTTGACGTCTATCATGTTCTTCAGCCTGATTTCTTCCGGCCCCATCTCCAACTTCCTCGCGATGATGTCCATCATCCGCTCCATGACATATGCCGCCACGGGTCTCCCGAAACCTCTGTGGGGACCGCACGGGGCCTTGTTCGTAACCACACACAGTAGGTCGAAATCATAGTTGCGCAGCTTGTACGGCCCGGGCAGCGAGGCCGCCGTAAGCATCGCGGGTTGAACCTCGGTCCAGAACGTGCCCGAGACTCCGAAATCAGCGACGATCCTGTCTCTAACCGCCAGCAGGGCCCCATCTTTTTTGACGGCACAATCGATGTAGTGCACCTGTTGCCTTTCGTGCCCAGCTGTCAGCATGTGCTCGTTCCTGCTCTCATACCATTTTACCGGCCTTCCGAGCTTCATCGAGAGGATTACAACCGATACCTCATCCTGGAAGACGGCCGACTTGATTCCAAACCCCCCGCCGACGTTTGGGGCGATTACGCGAATCCTATTCTCAGGGTAATCCAGAACCTGCGCCAGGAATGTCCTGAGGACGTGAGGAAATT
Source organism: Nitrososphaerota archaeon (assembly GCA_005877225.1). Lineage (GTDB taxonomy): Archaea > Thermoproteota > Nitrososphaeria > Nitrososphaerales > Gagatemarchaeaceae > TA-13. The sequence goes on along the minus strand of VBPK01000072.1, from coordinate 29,017 downwards.
GGGTCGAAGCCCAGACCTGTAGGGTGTCCTTCTCCTTGTCGTAGTCGGCAAGCATGGCTCTGGTTTCTATCGGGGTGGGGGAGTACCTGTGACTCACGAGTCTCTCGCTGACGACGAGGTCTGCTTCCTTGAAGGCCATTTCCGTCCCCCCGCTGCGGAACTCTTCACGGTAGAGCACGTTGTCACCCCAATCCTCGTACAGAAGCGGGGCCTCCGCCTCAAGAGCTCTCTCTGCATCAACAACGACCGGGAGCGGCTCATACTCCACTTCTACGAGCTCAACCGCATCCTCGGCTATCGCCCGGGAACTGGCGGCCACGGCAGCGACAGGCTCCCCGACATACCGAACCTTCTCCTTGGCAAGCGAGAGTCTCTCAGGAGTTCTCAGCCCGGGCTTGTTCATCCATGAAACGAGTTGTCTCGCCGCCTCCCTCCCCGTCAGGACCCAAACGACACCCTCCAGTTGGAGAGCCCTGCTCGCATCTATCCTCTTTATTCTCGCGTGAGCGTAGGGACTCCTGACAAAGGCGGCGTAGAGCATGTCGGGCAGCTTGATGTCATCCGTGAAGATGCCCGCCCCCTTCAGCAACGGGACGTCTTTTCTTGGTTTGACACTTCTCCCGACCATCTTCTTCTCAGCTGGCTCGCCCTGGAGCTTGGGAATCGTGATCGACGCTTCCGTGGTGGACAATGGCGGGCTCTAACCTTCAGGATTTCGCTCGAGGTTTTCGTTTATTAATTCGTTGTTCACTCCGACGATGAGGGTTGCGATTTCGCAATCCAAAAGAAGTCAGCTCGCAGGGTTCTGAAGAGCGATCCATCCGTCGAGCAAAGGAAGGCGACTAAGAATTGAATGCTCCCGCAAATGCATATATACCAAAATGCGAACCGAATCGCTTCAATGGTTCGTGCCTACACAGGTAGGAACCGCCCCGGAATCTCGAGAATCGGCGTCGTAATTGTTGTAATCGTGATCTTGGTCGTTGCTGGAGGTGTTGGTTATTTCTACCTCGTACCACCGCCTGCGACGAAAGGGTCCACCCTGAAGATAGGGATGACTCTATCGCAGTCGGGGATCTTTGCTTCTCTCGATGGCAACTACACTCACTTCAACGACGCATGGCAGAGTTACGTGAATTCCCACGGCGGGCTTGCCGACGGTAGCGGCGTTCACCATAACGTCACGATAATCTGGTACGATGATCAGAGCCAACACGACCTTGCGGTTAGCCAGTATCACAAGCTTGCCGAGCAGGATAACGTGGACTTTCTCATCAGTCCATACAGTGCGGATATCGGGAAAGACCTGATTCCGATAGCTCAAGCGGACAAGGTTCCGATAATTATGGCTGAGGCGTCGACCGCAGGCATGTGGGTGCCCAGCAACCCGCATGACTGGGCCGTGACCTCAATGGTGCCCTACTGGCAGGTCGACTTTACAACCGGGTGGAGCGGGGGCTACTTCTCGATGCTGAAGCAGCTGATAACCGGGAGCCCGAACACAAGCCCCAAGACGATCGCGCTTGTCGGCTGGGACATAACATGGGCAAACGACGATTTCAATAGCTCCCTGCACCTCGCACCCCAGGCAGGCTTGAGCGTGGTGTACCAGAAGCTACTTCAGCCTGACTTTACCGACCCAGTCGCGGGATTCCAGGCAATAATTCCTGCCCTCAAGTCCGCCAACCCGGATATCGTCTACCTCGCGACGTTTGGTCCCGTTGCCGCGCTTTGGATGAAGGCGGCGAGCCAGTCCGGCTTCCAACCCAAGCAGTGGCACACGATAGAGTGGGGGGCTGCCTTCGCCTCTATCACGGGCCCGCTGCTCGCTTCGCATACGACGACAGAGGCGTTCTGGACTCCCTCCTTCAGCTCGCAGCAGGGAAGCAGTTTTGCTGATGAAGCCCTCTTCAACCAGTTGCTCACGAAAGCGGGAGTCACATGGTACAACTTCCAGAACATAGAGCTGAGAATGATAATCTTTCAAATGATAGCGAAAGCCGTCTCCCAAGCTGGCAGCGCGACTAGAGCGAATCTGAACACCGCACTCCACCAGCTCAACATGCCGACCGTCGGTGGACAGCTTGTCGTCCAGTCACAAGGGTACGGCACGATAGGACTGGTTCCCGTGCAGTGGCAGAACGGACGCATTCAGACCCTGTTTCCGTCGAGCCTGGCAAACGCCACGTACGTGTTCCCATAACGTTCGAATTGACGGATATCGTCCTACTGGGAGGGACCATCATAGATGGCCTCCTGCTCGGGGGCATCTACGCCTTAGCGGCACTTGGAATCTCTCTTACCTTCTCGGTGACGAACCTCCTCAATCTCGCTCACGGGAACCTCATCATGATGGGCGCGGTGCTCACCTTCGTCTTCTACAGCCTCTTGGGTGGATCGGCACTGGGACCCCTCGCCTTGTTGGCGACTCTGCTCCTCGTGCTTCTAGCCTTCACTGCTCTTGGAGCGACTATCGAATATGGTCTTGTCAGACCGATTCTCAACAACTTCTCAGACATCCTGATCAGTGGTATCCTCGTCACGGTCGGTCTCGCCCTTCTCTTGCAGGATGTTGGCGCCTACATCCTCGTGAAGGACCCGGCCAATTTTTCCAGGAGCACCACGATCTCCTTGACGCTACCCTTCATCAACTCCGTGGTGGTGGGGGGATACTACTTCGCTTCCTCGAAACTCTTCTCCATGATCGTGATTGTGGCCGCGAGCGTGGGGCTCTACCTCTTCTTCAAGAGAACATACCTTGGGATGGCGATGCGTTCTATCTCCCAGGACAGGGACGCCGCGGCCGTGGTTGGCGTCAACCTGAGAAGGATCTCCATCATCACATTCGCGATAGGCACACTCTTCGCCGGATTCGCCGGTTTCATCCTAGTCATCGACCAGACCGCGGACCCAGCGCTTGGGTTAGGCTACACGATCAAACTTCTTACAATCATGGTCCTGGGAGGTGTGAAGAGCCCGCTCGGCCCGGTCGCGGGCGGCCTACTCCTGGGCGTGATTGAACTTCTCGTTGCCTCCATATTCGGGGCTTACTGGGTTAGCGCCGTCTCCTTGATCATCCTGATCTCGATTTTACTAATCAGTCCAACGGGATTGACGGGAAGAAGGATCAGATAGTTGGATGAATCAGAATTAGGGTCGAAGAGAAGGAGAGGGCTGCTACCGATGTGGGCGGCTCGCTTCAAGCGAGCGCTGTACCTTCTCATACCACTCGCTATCATCGCGGCGCTCCTTCCAAGTTTCCTGAACACCTACATAATCGGAAGCGTAATCTTTCTTTTCATCATCTACTCGGTTCTTGCACTGAGCTACGATTTCCTCGCCGGATTCGCCGGATACATGAACCTGGGGCACATCGTCTTCTTCGGCATTGGTGCCTACGTAGCTGCCATCATCTTCAAGAAACTCGCGCTGCCCCTCGCTGTGGGCGTGGTTGCAGCACCGGTGGTGGTTGCAGGCTTTGCTCTTCTCTTCAGCTTCCCGCTCTTCCGATTGAAAGGATTCTACTTTGCCGTCGCGGGTCTAGCTTTCGTTGAGCTCTCAAACCTGATCGTGGCATCCATGAACGCACAACCGATAACAAACGGGTTCAACGGCATCTCGTTCGTGCAGGCCGACGTGATCTTGCCCTACTATGCTGCGCTCGGTCTGGTAGTCCTCTCCATACTCCTCTCCTTGGGCATAGCTGATTCCAAGTTTGGTTTGGCGCTGCGGTCGATAAGGGAAGATGAAGAGGTAGCCGACAGCGTCGGGATAAACGTACCGCGTACGAAGAGGCTCGCCCTCATCATAAGCGGTGCGATCGCAGGACTGGATGGTGCGGTTTACTTCTGGGGGCGGGGCGCGATCAGTCCTTCGGCTGCCTTCGGATTCGATCTGGCCTTCATTCCGATAACCCTCGCGTTGATGGGGGGGACTGGTACGATCTTGGGGCCAATTCTAGGAGGGGCGATCTACATCTACCTGCAGTACTACGCCATCAGCTTTCTTGCGACCTTTCTCCCCGGGATGGTCTACTTTCCAAACGCGACCATAGGGCTCATCCTGATAATTGTCGGATTGTTCGCTCCGAGGGGAATAGTGGGTTCCCTACGTGTGCAGAGGCTCTTCCGGAGACTCTACTTTGAGATGACGAAATGACTATCTAAACCCCAAGGTACGCAGTCCTGACGTATTCATTCTTCAACATGTCACCACCACCACCTGACCGCGTTATGCGTCCGTTTTCGAGTATGTAGGCCATCGAGCTCATCGAGAGGGCCCTTCCGACGTCCTGTTCGACGACGATCACCGTGATGCCGGCCTGCCTTATTGAGGAGATGCCTTCAAAGATTCTTGAGACAATCAGTGGAGCGAGACCAGCTGAAGGTTCATCGAGCATTAGGAGCTTAGGCCTTGACATGAGCGCCCTACCAATCGCAACCATCTGGGCTTCGCCGCCCGATAAGGTTCTAGCCTTCTGTCTGGACCTCTCCCTCAGTATGGGGAAGGTCTTGTACACCCTCTCCACCTCCTCATCGTGAAACTTTCGCGCATGGGAAGGAAACGAGCCCATTCGCAGGTTCTCCTCGACGCTGAAATCCGGGAAGAGGTGTCGTCCCTCTGGCGCATATGCGACGCCCGCATCCACGACCCTGTCGGTAGGCAGGCCGTCGATCCTCTTCCCGTCATAGAGAATCTCCCCCGACCTAGGTAATACAAGTCCCATTATGGTCTTGAGCAGGGTGCTCTTTCCGGCACCGTTTGACCCTATGAGCGTCGCAATCGAGTCGGATTCCACGGTGAGAGAGATGTCCCAGAGCGCCTGAATCTCCCCGTAGAAGACGTTGACGTTTCTCATTTCAAGACTTGGCATAGTCCGCACCCAGATAGACGGCTACAACGTCCTTGTTTGCCATGATCGTTTCGGGCGTCCCTTCCGCTAGCTTCAACCCCGCATGCAGGACAATCACCCTTCTCGACACGCTCATGATAGCCTTCATCACATGCTCGACTACAAGCACCGTTGCGCTTTCCTTGCTTACCCTCCTAATCAGCTCGATGAACCTCTCTATCTCAACCGAATTTAGGCCGGCCATTGGCTCGTCGAGCAGCAGAAGCCTCGGACCAGAGGCGAGCGCCCTCGCCACCTCCACCATCTTTCTTTGTTCTATCGGGAGCGTCCTTACGAGTAGATTCCGCTTTGCATCAAGCTCAGTGATCTTGAGGACATGGTCGATTCTCCCGCTGACGCCGGAGTGCCTCGCATGACCGAAGAGCGCCCCGACCCTGACATTCTCTTCGACAGTATAGTTCAGGAAGGGACGGACCAACTGAAACGTTCGGGAGATGCCTAGTCTGACGATTTCGTGGGGGGTCAGACCGACTATCTCCGTCCCATTAAGGAAGACCGTTCCCGAGGTAGGCTTCTGCAAGCCCGTGATGATGTTAAACAAGGTACTCTTTCCAGCCCCGTTGGCTCCAATCAGCCCCACGATTTCGCCCTGCTCGATCGCGAATGAAACTTCTTTCAAGGCTACAAGGCCGCCGAAGTCCATGGTCACTCCGCGCACCTCTAGCAGGGCCAAAGCTACACCACCCTCTCCACCGCAGACTAAAGAATCTGGCAGTCGAGATGCCCCGCCAATCCAGGCCGCATGCAAAGGCAACCCTCTCCACATCTAATGAGGATGACCAGATTCTCTCTATGATGGCCCTAACCTAAGATGGCCCTGTAGATGCTTGACAGACTATGTACCGGGGCTCTGGTAGAGTTCGTTGAATCCCAGAGCCTCGAAACCATCATATCCTCCGTCCTGCGGAGGTGTATTCATGAGAGAGAAGAGGAAACGTGTCTCCGCAGAAACACCTTGGGAGGACGTTATGGGTTACTGTCGTGCGGTAAGATACGGCGACATAATCTCGGTGTCTGGGACAGCCGCGTCGGATAGGAATGGCAAGATAATCGGGAAAGGCGATGCATACGCTCAGATGGTCTATGCAATAAAGAAGATCGAGGCTGCTCTCCGTGGACTCGGAGGGTCCCTCGATGATGTCGTGAGGACAAGGATATTCACAAGCGATATAACAAAGTGGCCCGAGATAGCCAAGGCGCATAAGGAATACTTCGGAACTGCACGGCCCGCGAACACGACGGTGCAGGTCTCAGGGTTCATCGACCCAGACATCCTGGTTGAGGTTGAGGTAGAAGCGGCGGTGACACAACAACAACAATAAGCATCACCCGTTCACCCAACGAATCTTCTTTTTAATAGCGACGACTGGCGCCGCCTCGAGTGCATTGGTCAATCGATTTGAATCTCTGGTCTGTGCCAACTGCGGCAGGAACTACCCGACCGACACTCATTCTCGTTGCGCCAAGTGCAACGGTATCTTGAGCGCACACTACAGGCTCGACGGTGGCTTTCCGACGGGCGGGGCGCAGAGGGGCATCTGGCAGTTCGCAGAATTTCTTCCGCCAGTACGGGAACAGAACATAGTATCCCTCGGGGAGGGGTGGACCCCCTACGTGAAAGCAGCTAACTACGGAAGGAAGATTGGCCTTGGAAACCTCTGGTGCAAGCTCGAGGGATGCAACCCGACGGGCTCCTTCAAGGACAGAGCGGCCTCCCTGGGCCTCTCGTTGGCTCGTGAGTGGAGAAAGAGAGGTGTCTTCACCGCCTCCTCCGGGAATGCAGCCGCTGCAGTCTCGGCTTACTCGGCCCGGGCGGGCATTAGGTGCCTTGTCCTCATCAGGGATGACTCGCCGGCCTCGAAGCTTTCACAGATCACGATGTATTCGCCTGTCCTGCTGCGGGTGAGGAACCTTTTCGAGTCGCGCTCAGCTCTCGAAGCCGCCATCGAACAAACTCAGTTGGCCGTCCCCGACTGGTTGAACCACTTCATCTGGGCCCCCTTCAATCCACTCTTGGTAGACGCCTTCAAGACCATCGCGTATGAGATAGCGCTCGGCCGCGAAGTGCCCGACTACCTCTTCGTCCCTGTAGCAGGGGGTGACCTTCTCTTCGGTCTGTACAAGGGCTTCCAGGAACTCCGCGAGATGGGGCGGCTGGATAGCCTGCCGAAGCTTGTGGCGGTGCAGGGAGAGGGGGCCGACCCCCTCGTCCGGGCGATAGAGAAGGGTCTGGATACGGTGCCAGACACCGAGCCTCCACACACCGTTGCGGGAGCGCTAAGTGTGAACTTCGGGGCGGAGTATCCAATCGTTGCGGTTAGGGGGACGGGTGGTTTCGGGATCTCCGTCTCCGATGAAGAAATCTTGAGGGGGCAGCGAGAAATTGCGCGCCATGAGGGGATATTCTGCGAAGTCTCCTCGGCGACAGCTCTTGCGGCTATTTCAAAAGCGGTGAAGGTTGGGAGGATTGAGCGAGACGCCAGTGCAGCGGCCATATTGACTGGAAGCGGATTCAAGGACTACTACCCGATCGTGAGCGAAGCCTCGAAGATCCCGCTAGCTGAGAGCGTCTCATCGATCCCGAGGGTCCTCCACGCCATCCTAGATGCGCGAGCTGATGCCGCCCGCATTAATTGAGGGGCCGCCCATTCGCGGGAAGGCTTTATAGGAAATATCAGCGGAGAGCGGGAGATAGATGCCAACCAAGCCCCTGAGGTCCGTTGTGGCCTCCGTGGAATCACGCACAAAGATGCGCAGACGGCCCGTCCTGGCTAAGCAGGTGGAAGCCCTGGCAAGGAAGTACGCCGCGATGGAGACGACTGGTGAACCCTTTGGCACCGTTGTAATCGCTGAGATGGGGCAGAAGCTTAAGGAGAAAGGCAAAGACATCATCTTCTGCGCGGAGAGCATCATCTCCACCCGTACCCCCGACGCCGTCATCGAGGAGACCCAGAGGAATCTTAGGGAGATGGCCCAGGGTCAGGAGGCACCCTTTCTGGGTCTCCCTGAACTGAGGCGGTCCATATGCGATAGGTTCCAGGGGCTCTACGGAGAGAGGGTGGACTGGAGGGACGAGGTGATCGTGACCTCCGGTAGCATGCAGGCCGAATACTACCTGATGGCAGCGCTCATCAACCCGGGTGACGAGGTCATCACCCCCGTTCCAAGTTTCTTCTTCGACATACCGGTAAGGCTCGCTCGTGGCCGGTGCGTCTACCTCCGGCTGCAGGCTTCAGACAACTACCTCCACGATGAGAGAAGGTTCGAGAAGCTCATCACCAAGAAGACGAAGCTGATAACGCTATGCAACCCACACAACCCTACGGGAAGGGTTCTCACCAGCGAAGAACTTGCGGGGATTGCCGAACTCGCAGCTAAGTACGACCTGTTTGTAATGCATGACCAGGTTTACGAGAGGATCGTCTTCGACGGAAGACCATACACTCCCATGGTCAAGTTCGCGCGAGAGATTGGTGATCGACTGATTTCAATCTCATCGTTCTCGAAGCTCTTCAACATGATAAACTACCGCCTCGGCTACGCGATCGGCCCCCCCGAGGTCATTCGGGGGATGGAGATGATCCAAGCCTTCTCGAGCATGGGGATTCCGAGCCTCCTCCAGAAGGGCGCCGTCCCGGCCCTCAACAGGGACTTCGAGGACAAGCACATTCTTGCCACCATCGCTAGGCTTCAAAAGGCTAGGGATTACGCGGCGGCGAGGCTGGGCGGTCTCGAAGGCCTCTCGATGATGAAGCCTGAAGGAACCAACCTCCTGCTGGTTGACGTCTCGTCCTTCGGGATGACTTCAATGGAGTTCTGCAAATACCTGCTGCGAGAGGCGGGGGTAGCGTGTGCCCCAGGGGTGGCCTACCACGCAGAGGGGCATGTCAGAATCTCTATGGGGTCGGAGAGGAGCGAAGAGGCCATCGACAAAATCGCGACCGCCATCCAAAAGCTGAAGGCGAGGGGGCCGTAGAGCGGAGGGCGAGCCTTCTTCTTGCCTACTTATTGCTAGCGTTTCTAAAGAGGCGTCAGGATGGTTCAAAAGGCCAACTAGCCGGATTCGTTGTCGTTAACTAGTAGAACGCATCATGGTGAGCTGAGGATGAGCGGGGAAACCATACTCGAAGTGGAGCATGTATCCAAGTCCTTCGGTGGTCTGAAGGCGGTCGACGATGTCTCCATCGCCCTCAAGAGAGGCCACATCTTCGGACTGATAGGTCCGAATGGAAGTGGCAAGTCTACTCTCTTCAACATAATCGCTGGGACCGAGAAGAAGGACGGTGGGCGGGTACTCTTCGACGGGACCCCCATCGATGACCTTCCCTCTCACAAGATTCTAGAGCTCGGTTTGGCGCGCAGTTTCCAGATCCCGCGTCTATTCTTTGGCATGACAGTTCTCGACAACACCATGACCGCCTTCAAGGGTCAGGTGGGGGAGCACCCCATCGCCGCCCTCACTCCTAGAAAGTGGGAGCCACAGGAATCCGAGTTGGCGGCAAAGGCCAGGCGAGAGCTCGGCCTTCTTGAAATCCAAGACCTCTACCTCAAACCGCCTACGGAAATCTCGGGAGGACAGATGAAGCTCCTCCAGTTCGCCCTCGCCTTCATGGGGGACTCGAAGATGGTTCTGCTCGACGAGCCCACAGCCGGCGTGGCTCCGCGCCTAGCTCAAGACATCTTCAACGAGATAGACGCCCACAGACGTGAGCGTGGAACCACCTTCTTCATCATCGAGCACAGGCTCGAGGTTCTCTTCAGGCATGTCGACCACGTCTTCACGATGCATCAGGGAAGGATCATAGCTGAGGGCAAGCCAGG